>NZ_JBNNJZ010000534.1:0-5521 GCF_050270335.1 Streptomyces sp. NPDC059900 | reverse complement strand
GCTCTAGGTTCTGTTCCGCCCGCCGCACCCTTGCGACGCTGTCGGCACGTTGACGGGCACGTCTACGCTCACTGCCAATCGCCCAGATGGCCACAGCCCCGAGCAGGAGACCCACCGCCACAATCAGGATGCGGATCACCAGGGACTGCGTGGTTTCCCACATCGAAGCTACGGCAGCAATCAGGCCCACAAGCGCAAGGGCTTCCTGACCCGATCGGCGATCACGGCGGTAGTAACCAGCGGCCCGTATGCGCGACATAGCCACCGATCATCGCGCCCGTTGGCTCAACGAGCCACCACTTCGGCAAAGTCGGGGCGAGAAGGTCGACCGCGAAGCACTAGGCCTCTTGTATCGGGGCGTCCAGAGCCCGTGTCTGTCGAATACGTGTCGAAGTAGCTCGCTGCCATCACAACTGCGCCCCCGGAACTGGCTGGTCGCAGGCGCACGACGATGAAACAGTGCCGGTCTCTTCTAAGCCTCTGCCCGCACGTTCACGCCCTCCCCCGTCCCATAGGGCAAAGGCTCCCCACAACGGCCAGCTCCCCCGCCGAGACCGACGAAAGCCGCAGCTCAGGCCGTCCCCCTCTGCCCAGGCCCCCGCCGGAGGCACTCGCCGATGACAAGCACGAGCTGGACGCTGACCATAGCGGATGTCATCAGAAAGGGAGCGGGACCCAGTCTCACTGGGCGCCCCGCTCTCTCACTGCTTCGCACCGATCGCGATAGACCTGCAATAGGCCCCCGCCCGAGGGCCCGTCGCTAGGTTGGCGTCTACGCCCCTGCGGCTGGTCCCCCGGACATCGCGATCAAACAACTGAACTCAAACCAGATCGAACCGGTCCAAGTCCATGACCTTCGACCAAGCCGCCGCGAAGTCCTTGACGAACTTCTCCTTTGCGTCGTCGCTCGCGTAGACCTCGGCGAGCGCGCGCAGCTCCGAGTTGGAGCCGAAGACGAGGTCGGCGCGGGTGCCGGTCCACTTCACCTCTGCGGAGGCGCCGTCGCGGCCTTCGAACGTGTCCTGGGCCTCGGACGTCGACTTCCACTGCGTGCCCAGGTCGAGCAGGTTGACGAAGAAGTCGTTGGTCAGGGTGCCCGGCGCCGTGGTGAGCACGCCGTGCTTGGAGCCCTGGTGGTTGGCGCCCAGGACGCGCAGGCCGCCGACGAGGACCGTCAGCTCGGGCGCGCTCAGGTTCAGCAGGTTCGCCTTGTCGACAAGGAGGTACTCCGCCGGGAGGCGGTTGCCCTTGCCGACGTAGTTGCGGAAACCGTCGGCGGCGGGCTCGATCGCGGCGAACGACTCCACGTCGGTCTGCTCCTGTGAGGCGTCCACGCGGCCCGGCGTGAAGGACACCTCGACCGGAACGCCGCCGTCCTTGGCCGCCTGCTCGACGGCCGCGGTGCCGGCGAGCACGATCAGGTCGGCCAGCGAGACCTGCTTGCCACCCTTGGCGTTGAAGGACTCCTGGATGCCCTCAAGCGTGCGCAGCACCTGCGCGAGGGAGTCCGGGTTGTTGACCTCCCAGCTGCGCTGCGGCTCCAGGCGGATGCGGGCGCCGTTGGCGCCGCCGCGCTTGTCGCTGCCGCGGAAGGAAGCCGCCGACGCCCAGGCCGCCGAGACGAGCTGCGAGACGGTCAGGTCGGAGCTGAGGATCTGCTCCTTCAGACCAGCGATGTCTGCCGCGTCGATGACCTCGCCCGTGCGCTGCGGCAGCGGGTCCTGCCACAGCAGCTCCTCGGAGGGGACCTCCGGGCCGAGGTAGCGGACGACCGGGCCCATGTCGCGGTGCGTCAGCTTGTACCAGGCGCGGGCGAAGGCGTCCGCGAACGCCTCCGGGTTCTCGTAGAAGCGCCGGGAGATCGGCTCGTAGATCGGGTCGAAGCGCAGCGACAGGTCCGTCGTCAGCATCGTCGGGCGGTGCTTCTTCGACGAGTCGAAGGCGTCCGGGATGATCTCCGGGGCGTCCTTCGCCACCCACTGGTGGGCGCCGGCCGGGCTCTTGCCGAGCTCGTAGTCGTACTCGAAGAGGTTCTTGAAGAAGAGGTTGCTCCACTGGGTCGGCGTCTCGGTCCAGGTGACCTCGAGGCCGGAGGTGATGGCGTCCTTGCCGACACCCGTGTTGTACGTGCTCTTCCAGCCCAGGCCCAGCTGCTCCATCGGGGCGGCCTCGGGGTCGTCGCCGACGTTGTCCGCCGGTCCCGCGCCGTGGGTCTTGCCGAAGGTGTGGCCGCCCGCGATCAGGGCGACGGTCTCCTCGTCGTTCATCGCCATGCGGCGGAACGTCTCGCGGATGTCGCGGGCCGCGGCGATCGGGTCCGGGTTGCCGTTGGGGCCCTCCGGGTTGACGTAGATGAGGCCCATCTGGACGGCGCCGAGGGGGTTCTCCAGCTCCCGGTCACCGGTGTAGCGCTCGTCGCCGAGCCAGTCGGTCTCCGGGCCCCAGTACACGTCCTCGTCGGGCTCCCAGACGTCCGCGCGGCCGCCGCCGAAGCCGAAGGTCTCGAAGCCCATCGTCTCCAGGGCCACGTTGCCGGTGAGCATGAGGAGGTCGGCCCACGAGAGGTTCTGGCCGTACTTCTTCTTGACCGGCCACAGCAGGCGGCGGGCCTTGTCCAGGCTCGCGTTGTCCGGCCAGCTGTTGAGCGGCGCGAACCGCTGCTGACCGGCGCCGGCACCGCCGCGGCCGTCGCTGATGCGGTAGGTGCCCGCGCTGTGCCAGGCCATACGGATCATCAGCGGTCCGTAGTTGCCGAAGTCCGCGGGCCACCAGTCCTGCGAGGTGGTGAGGACCTCGGCGATGTCCCGTTTCACGGCGGGCAGGTCCAGTGAGTTGAACGCCTCGGCGTAGTCGAACTCCTCGCCCAGCGGGTTGGCCACGGCGGGGTTCTTCGCGAGGATCTTCAGGTTGAGCCGCTCCGGCCACCACTGGCGGTTGCCACCGCCCTGGGTCGGGTGCGGCGCGCGAGCGTGCGCGACCGGGCAGCCGCCTGTCTCTTCCGGCTTCGGGTCGGTGACGATCGCGTCATGGTTCTCAGTCATGGGAATCCTTCCGGACGGGGCGGATCACGGTGCTGCTCAGGAACACGGTGCTGCTCAGGAACTGCGAACGGCAGAACAGTCTGGGGCGCCCGAGGGCGATACGAGCGGTACGGGCGATACGAGCGGTACGGACCTCATCGGCCGGGAAGGCAGGACCGGGTCCAGGACCGGTTCCAGGACCGGCCGCGGGCCGCAGACGCCCGCCTGCTCGCCGGATTGGTTCTCCGCGAGCGGGGTACCGGATGCCGGGCCGAGCGGGCCCGCCTCCTGAAGTCACGTGCTGTTCCCTGCTGTTGCCCTGTCCCTTGGCCGTCGGCCGGAACTGATCCTACGATGGACGAAGTCCAAGTCAATACGACAGACGGGTTCGTACGGAATTCAGTCGTCAGACACAGCACAGTTAGGCTGGTAGGCATGAGCGACCTTCTGGAACGACTCCGCGGCCGGGGCTGGAGGATGACCGCACAGCGCCGGGTGGTCGCCGAGGTACTCGACGGCGAGCACGTCCACTTGACCGCGGACGAGGTTCTCGCGCGTGCCACCGCCCGGCTGCCGGAGATATCTCGCGCCACGGTCTACAACACGCTCGGCGAGCTGGTCACCCTCGGCGAGGTGATCGAGGTGTCCACCGGCCGCGCCAAGCGCTACGACCCCAACGCCCATCGCCCGCACCAGCATCTGGTGTGCTCGGGCTGCGGCGCCATCAAGGACGTCCACCCCGGCGGCGACCCGTTGTCCGCGCTTCCGGCCTCCGAGCGCTTCGGCTTCACCGTCTCCGCAGCCGAGGTGACCTATCGGGGGGTATGTCCGGACTGCAACGCTCGCCGCTGATCGCCGGTCGCAAGGCACAGACACAGGCACAGGCACAGGCACAGGCACAGGCAAGCCGTAAGGCACGCACCCGTCTTGCGCCGTAAAGCGCGCATCCGCCCTGTTCAGCACACCGAGGGTTGGCGCTTCCCGCCCGGGTACCCAGCCCGGACGCCCACGGAATCCGCGTAACAGGAGGCACCGCCATGACCGCTCCCGTCCCCGCCGTCCCCCGCTTCCACCTGGCCGTGCCGGTCGACGATCTGGCGGCGGCCCGCCTCTTCTACGGCCAGGTGCTCGGCCTGGAGCAGGGCCGCAGCGCGGACACCTGGGTGGACTGGAACCTGCACGGCCACCAGTTCGTCACCCACCTCGCGGCGGAACGCGCCCGGCGCATCCACAACGCGGTCGACGGTCACGAGGTGCCGGTGCCGCACTTCGGCCTGATCCTGCCGATCCCCGAGTTCCAGGAGCTGGCCGAGCGGCTGCGTACGGCGGGCATCGACTTCGTCATCGAGCCGTACGTGCGCTTCGAGGGCGAGAAGGGCGAGCAGTGGACGATGTTCCTCCTCGACCCCGCGGGCAACGCCCTGGAGTTCAAGGCCTTCGCCGACGACTCCCAGGTCTTCGCCGTCTGAGACGCCCCAGCTGAAAAGACCCCGGGTCTTCGCCGTATGGCGCATGCACGACGGCGCGCGCGGGCTGCTCTGCCCGGGGCTCGGGCCCGCGCGCGCCGTCGATCCGCAGGTGCGGGGCTACGGGGCCATCTCGTACTCGCCGGCCAGCGCCTCCACGCGCTGCCACACGCGCGCCGAGCGCTCTTCGTCGACGACCGGGCGCCGCACCGCGCCGAGCGCCCAGTTCTGCTGGGCCTCGGTGGCGGAGTCCTTGCCGTGCAGCTCGACGGCGTGCGCGGAGAAGTCGCGTACGAGCACGGCGAACAGCTCGTCGAGCACGTCCTCGTCGAGGCCGGTCAGGCGGGCCTGCTCCAGGATCAGCTGGCCGTGCACGACCAGCGCGAACAGCTGGCCGACGGCGAGGAGGAGATCCAGGTCGCGGCTCTGCTTCTCGTCGGGGGCGGCCGTGGTCACGAACTCGCACAGGGCGTCGGCCTGTTCGCGCAGTCGGGCGACGTTGGGCACCTCGGCGTACGCGTCGTAGGCGGTGCGCCAGTCGTGGAAGCGGATGGCGCCCAGGCCGCGGGCGGGGCCCTGCCGGAAAAGGAAGTCGTCGTCGGCCGCGTCCAGGCGGGTGGGCACGGGCTCGTACTCGGCCGGGTTCAGCAGGTGGTTGCCCATGAACTTGAGGATCAGGGCGAGGTTGACGTGGACCGTGCCCTCCAGCTTGGGCAGGCCGCGGATCTCGACGGCCGCCTGCGCGAAGTAGTTGTCCTTCTCGAAGCCCTTGGCCGCGATGACGTCCCACATCAGGTCGATGACCTTCTCGCCCTCCGTGGTCACCTTCATCTTCGTCATGGGGTTGAAGAGGAGGTAGCGGCGGTCGTCGGGGCCCGCGGAGCGGAAGTAGTCGACGGCGCGGTCGCTGAACAGCTTCATTCCGACGAGACGGACGTAGGCGTCGGCGAGCTCGCGGCGTACGTGCGGGAAGGCGGTGACGGGGCGGCCGTAGAGGATGCGGTTCTGGGCGTGGGTGACGGCCTCGTACATGGC
>NZ_JBNNJZ010000533.1:0-5559 GCF_050270335.1 Streptomyces sp. NPDC059900 | reverse complement strand
GCCCTGTTCCCCGACGAGGAGGGCGACTTCGTGCGCAAGCCGATGCGCGAGTGCACCGGCCGGGAGATCCTCGACGAGGTCCTGCACCACCTGCGCTTCGAGGAGGGCCCGCAGATCCTGGACAACTCGATCGTGGTGCCTGCCCTGATGCCCTACATCACCAGCCAGTTCCTGGTCCGCAGCGCGGGCGACCGGCCGCCGGTCGTGCCGGAGGGGTCCACCAACCTCGCCTTCATCGGGCAGTACGCGGAAGTCCCCGACGACGTGGTGTTCACGGTCGAGTACTCGGTGCGCACCGCCTGGACGGCCGTCGCGCAGCTGCTCGGGCTCAAGAAGCAGCCGCCGCCGGTCTACAAGGGAGGGCACGACCCCAAGGTGCTCGTCGAGGCGTTGCAGACCATGCACCGGCGCTGACCCTCGCCGCGGCGGATCGATGCCACCGCCTGTCGCTGCCGGTGCCGCGTGTCAGGCCGACTCGCGCACCACCAGCTCCGGTTCGAAGATCACCGAGGTGGGGTCGGTCCGTACGCCCTCGATCTGTTCCTGCAGCAGCCGGGCCATCGCCGCGCCCATCTCCTCGACCGGCTGGCGCACCGTGGTCAGCGGGGGCACGCAGGTGACGGCCACGCTGGAGTCGTCGAATCCGACCACCGCCACGTCCCGGGGGGTCTGCTTGCCCGCCTCCCGCAGGGCCTGGCACACCCCCTGCGCCATCAGGTCATTGGCCGCGAACACCCCGTCGATGTCCGGATGCTCGACCAGCATCCTGCGCATCGCCCTCGCCCCGCTCTCCAGGGTGAACCCGCCCTCGGCGACGGGGATGTAGGGCTGGCCGCCCCGCTCCATGCCGTCCTGGAAGCCAGCGAGGCGTTCGCGGCCCGCGGGGATGTCCAGCGGGCCCGAGATGGTCGCAACCCGGCGGCAGCCGCGAGCCAGGAGATGATCGGCGGCCAGTCGTGCCCCGTCCCGGTGTGCGAAGTCGACGAACGTGACGCGGGCCCGCAGTGAGGGGCGGGCGAAGAACACCGCGGGCAGCCGTGCTTCGGCCAGCAGCTCCGGCAGCGGGTCCTGGGCGTGCGTCGAGACGACCAGGGCGCCGTCCGCGTTGCCCTGGCGCAGATAGGTCAGGACCTGCCGGCGGGAGTCCTCCGTCTCGGCGAACATCAGCACCGGATGCATGCCGCGCGGCCGCAGGAAGCCCACCACTCCGCTGACGGCCCGGCCGAAGAAGGGGTCCGCGAACACCCGTGTGGCAAAGGCGTTCTGTGCCGCGTCGGAGTGGTCGCCGGCGCCCGAGACGACCAGGGCGATGGTGCCCGCGCGCTGGGTCACCAGGGAGCGCGCGGCCCGGTTGGGCGCGTAACCGGTGCGCTCGATGGCCGCGTTGACCACGTCCTGGATGGCGGGGGCGACATTGCGCACGCCGTTGACCACCCGGGAGACGGTGGCGCGCGAGACCCCCGCTTCGCGCGCCACGTCCTCGAGCGTCGGCATCTGTCTGTCCATTCGGGAACCCTAACGCCCCGCCCCCGGGCTCTCATAGAGCGCTCTCCCGCATCTGCGGGCCCGCTACCGGCGCTCGCGCGGCCCGCGGACGGTTGCCGTCAGCGGCAGATCACCGGCGCTGCGACCGGCGAGGATCCGCCAGGAGCCTTCTTCGGTGCGCCAGGCGCGGGCGTCCGTGTCCCAGTGGCGCAGCATCCGCGCCGGGATCCGCACCGTCGCCGTCACCGTCTGCCCGGGCTGCACGCGCACCGCGGTGAACCCCGCGAGCCAGCGGACCGGGCGCTCCACCGCGGAATCGGGCCGCGCGAGGTAGACCTGCACCACCTCGCGCCCCGAGCGCACGCCCGTATTGCGCACCCTCACCTCCGCGACCAGGTCCTCTCCCCCGTCGTGCGCGCCGGCGACCCGCAGGCTCTCGTAGCTCCAGGTGGTGTAGCCCAGGCCGTGGCCGAACCAGTACGCGGGCACGCGCCCGGCCCGCAGCCAGGCCCGGTAGCCGATGTGCAGGCCCTCGGCGTAGACCAGTCGGCCGTCCTGCGGGCGGGTGTGCGTGACCGGGGCGTCCGCGAGGGCGGCCCCCCAGGTGGTGGGCAGCCGGCCGCCCGGTTCGGCCTGCCCCAGAAGGACGTCGGCCAGCCCGGCGCCCGCTTCCTGGCCGGGGAACCACGAAAGGAGCACCGCCCCGGCTTCTTCCCGCCAGGGCAGCTCCACGGGGCCGCCGGAGTTGACGACGACCACGGTGCGCGGATTGGCGGCGGCGACCGCCGAGACCAGTTCGTCCTGGCGGCCGGGCAGCGTGAGCGAGGTGCGGTCGTGCCCCTCGGACTCGCTGCCCTCGGTGGTGCCGACCACGACCACGGCCACGTCCGCCTGCCGCGCGGCCTCGACCGCTTCGGCCAGGGCTTGTTCCTGGTCCGGCTCGGGTTCCGCGGCCGTCACCACGACGGCGCGGCCGGTGTCGGGGGCCAGTTCCCGGCGGGCCACGACATGGGCGGGCTGTCCGCCCGCGAGCCATACCGAGGCGTGCCGGCGCGGCGGGTCGAGATGGATGACCGCGGGATCCTCGCTGTCGCGCGCGAACTCGCCCTCCACCAGGAGCTGTCCGTCCACGGCCAGACTCATCCGGCCGTAGCCGCCCACCCCGAAGGTCCACTTGCCGTCACCGGCCGGGCGCACCAGCGCGCTGATCTCGACGGTGTGGGCTTCCGGTGCGAGCGGGGGTTCCAATTGCCTTCCGGACAGGCGGTGTTCGGCGTACAGCTCGTGACCGCTCGCGCTCAGCACGCGCAGCAGCACGCCGGGCTCCCCGGTGAGCGGGTTCTCGCACCGTGCGGGGTCCAGGGGCAGGGGCAGCCCGCCCAGGTCCGGACCCGGCGCGTGCAGCACCCTGGTCCGGCCGGGCCGCCGGGCGCGGATGCCGTCCAGCGGGGTGACGACGTCCGGCGGGAAGACGCCGGCGCTGCCTCCTCCCTGGAGCCGCGGTGCCGAGGCGTGCCGTCCGATGACGGCCACGCTGTGCAGCGCGGCGGCGTCCAGGGGCAGGACGTCCTCGTTGCGCAGCAGTACGGTACTGGCCGCGACGGCCCGGCGCAGCAGACAGCGGGCGGTGCCGCCCGGCCAGGCGCGCGACGGGATGCCGCGTCCGCCGCCGAGGGCGCCGACCCGGTCGGCCAGGGTCAGCAGGCGCAGCACTTTGTCGTCGATCGCCTCCTCGGGAACGCTTCCGCAAAGGACCGCCGCCACCAGCGCCGCGCCCCACGGTCCGTCCGGCCCCGGCATCGCGAGGTCCTGGGCCGCCGCCGCGCTCTGGGCCGTCTGCCGTACGGCGCCCCAGTCGGAGACGACGGCCCCGTCGAATCCCCACTCTCCCTTCAGCGGTTCGGCAAGCAGGTCGCTGGCGGTCATCGTCGTGCCGTTGACGCCGTTGTAGGCGCTCATGACGAGCCACACGCCCGCGCGGACGGCGGCTTCGAAGGGGGCCAGGTACACCTCGCGCAGCGTCCGCTCGTCCACCCGGACGTCCAGGGTGAGCCGTTCGGTCTCCGAGTCGTTGGCCACGTAGTGCTTGGCGGTCGCGGCAACGCCGTGGGCCTGGATACCGCGGATCAGGGCGGCTCCCGTGCGCGCGGCCAGCTCCGGGTCTTCGGCCAGGCACTCGAAGTGGCGCCCTCCCAGCGGGGAGCGGTGGAGGTTCAAGGTAGGCGCCAGGACCGCGTGCACCTTCTTGCGCAGCGCCTCCAGGGCGAGCAGCTCGCCGAGCTCACCGGCCAGCTGCTCGTCCCACAGGGAGCCGAGGGCGGAGGCGGAGGGCAGGAGCAGCGAGGGCCGGCGTTCGTCCCACTCCTCCCCCCGCACCCCGGCGGGACCGTCCGAGAAGACCATCTCCCGTAGCCCTACCGCTGGTTCGGCACGGGTGCGCCACACGGTGGCTCCGGTCAGCAGACCCACCTTGCGCACCAGATCGAGCGTGCCCACCAGCTTCAGCAGTTCGTCCCGCGTCATTGCTTGCTCCTCCTGCCCCCGACGGGAAGCGGCGCCGGCGTCAGATCACTTGCAGATCACTTGTAGACGCCGAATTCGTAGAGCGAGTAGCCGTATCCGGTGCCTCGCTGGGTGCCGTTGACCCGGACGTAGCGGCCGGAGCCGTTCACGTCGAAGTCGTCGATGCCGCCGTTGCCGGCGCTGACCTCGTGCACGGTCTTCCAGTCCCTGCCGTTGTCGGAGGTCTGGATCGTGTACGCCTTCGCGTACGAGGTCTCCCAGTTGAGCTGGACGTGCTTGAAGGAGGTGGTGGAGCCCAGGTCGACCTGGAGCCACTGCGGGTCGCTCCAGTCGCTGGCCCAGCGTGTGCCGTTCTTGCCGTCGACGGCGTTCGCTGCGGTGCACGGGCAGTCGCCGCTGCCGGGCTGGAAGGAGGAGGCGGTGGCGGTCTTGCCCTGTGCGATGTTCGTGCCGTTGACCGGCGGCGGCACCACCCGTACGGAGCGCGTCTCGATGCCGACGTTGCCCTTGCCGTCGCTGACCTTGACGTAGATCTTCCAGACGCCGGGCTTGTCCGGGGCGGTGACCTTCAGACGGCCCGATCCCAGGTTCGTGACGGACAGCGGGGTGAGGTCCTTGCTCTTGTCGATGTACATGCTGTTGGCGAGCACTTCGTAGGACAGCGGGTCGCCGTCCGGGTCGCCGGCCTTGGTGGTGAGCGTGAGCGGGGCGCCCGCGGGGACCTTGCCCGCATCCCCGTCGACGGTCAGATCGGTGATGACCGGCGGGGTGTTGTCCCCGGCGGTGCTGCCCTTGTAGGCCTTCTTCACGGCGTAGTACGAGAGGCGCTTCTGGCCCGCGGGGAGCAGGTTGAACCAGACGCCGCCGAAGTCGTACTCCGTGCCGTAGTGGAACATGGTGGCGCCGAGCCCGACGCCCCGGTGACCGGTGATGCAGTCCCAGGCCTTGCTGTATCCGGCGGCCTTCGCCCGGTCGGTGGGCTCCTCGGGAACGCCGTTGGCGTCGTCGGGAACCTCCCATTCGCCCGCGGGCCCGGACTCGGTGACGATGTAGGGCTTGCTGTAGCCGCCCTTCTCCCAGTCGGACTTGATGTCGCAGGCGGCGTTGTAGGAGTTGACCGCGTAGAGGTCGAGGTCGGGGGCGTTCTTCTTGTAGTAGGGCCAGGCCCCGGTCCAGGCGTCGGTGGAGGTCACGGGGTGGTTGGGGTCCACCGCGTGGATCTTCTTGGCGACGTCGTTGACGAAGGTGGTGTAGGCGTTGCGCTGCTTCTCCAGCTCGTCCCCGGCATAACAGTTCTGCAGGCCGAGCACCGATTCGTTGCCCACGTTCCACATCAGGACACCGGGGTTGTCCTTGTAGGTGTCCACCCACTTGGGGAACTCCTGGAGCATCTGGTTCTTGTACGCGGTGTCCGTCAGGTAGTTCACGCAGCCGCCGCTGCCGGGGCCGCCGCCGGGCTGGAGCCAGAAGCCCGCGATGACCTTGATGCCGTGGGCGGCGGCGGAGTCGAAGAGCGGCTTGCTGGAGGCGTCGGTGCCCCAGGTCCGAATC
>NZ_JBNNJZ010000532.1:0-5568 GCF_050270335.1 Streptomyces sp. NPDC059900 | reverse complement strand
CAGCAGGAGTGTCGGACAGTCGGGAGGGAGCATCATGACGGCGGAGCCGCAGAGCGGGGAGTCTCGGGTCGCGTTGGTCACGGGGGCCACGCGGGGCATCGGCCGTGCGGTGGCCGAGACTCTGGGCAGGGCCGGCATCAAGGTCTTCATCACCGCGCGCAGTGCCGAGGACGTCGCCGCGGCGGTGAAGGAGCTCACCGAGGACGGCATCACCGTCGACGGCACCGCCGCCGACGTACGGTCCGGCGAGGACGTCGCCCGCTCCGTCGCGGCGGCCGTCGACCGCTTCGGGCCCATCGACATCCTGGTCAACAACGCCGGGCGCAGCGGCGGCGGAGTGACCGCGCAGATCTCGGACGAGTTGTGGAACGACGTCGTCGAGACCAACCTGACCAGCGTCTTCCGCGTCACCCGTGAGGTGCTCAACGCGGGCGGGATGAGTGCCAAGTCCGTCGGGCGGATCATCAACATCGCCTCCACGGGCGGCAAGCAGGGCGTGATGCTCGGAGCGCCGTACAGCGCCTCCAAGCACGCGGTCGTCGGCTTCACGAAGTCGCTCGGGCTCGAACTGGCGAAGACCGGGATCACCGTCAACGCCGTCTGCCCCGGCTATGTGGAGACCCCCATGGCCAGGACGGTCCGCGAGGGGTACGCCGGTCACTGGGAGATCGCCGAGGAAGAGGTGCTCAAGCGGTTCGAGGCCAAGATCCCGCTGGGCCGCTACACCGCCCCGGAGGAAGTGGCCGCCCTGGTCGCCTACTTGGCGGGCCCAGCCGCCGCGCCCGTCACCGCCCAGGCCATCAACGTCTGCGGCGGCCTCGGCAACTACTGAGGCCCAGTCAGTCAGGTGCGTAAGGGAATTGAGTACCGGTGCGCGCCGAAACCCCGACCCGAAGGAGAGCCGTACCCACCATGGCAGTCACGCATCGCGCCCGGCACACCATCACCGTCGACGCTCCGGCGCGGACGGTGTACGGCATCATCGCGGATGCCGCCGACTGGCCGCGCGTCTTTCCCCCGTCGGTCCATGTGGAGCAGACGCCGCTCGGCGACGGTGAGGAGACCCTGCGGATCTGGGCCACGGCCAACGACGAGGTCAAGTCGTGGCAGTCCCGGCGCCGGCTCGACCCGCAGGCGCTCACGGTCGGCTTCCGGCAGGAGAAGACCACGGCTCCCGCGACGTCGATGGGCGGGGAGTGGCAGGTGCGCCCGCTCTCCGACGACCGGTGCGAGGTCGTGCTTCTCCATGACTTCACGGCCCAGGACGACGCCCCCGAGCACGTCGAGTGGATCAACCGCGCGCTCGACCGCAACAGCGAGGCCGAGCTCGACCGGATGAAGGCCACCGCTGAGTCCGCGGGCCAACTCGGCGAACTGCTCTGCACCTTCGAGGACGAGGTGCGCATCGAGGCGCCCAGCGCCGACGTGCACGCGTTCCTGTGGCGCGGCGAGGAGTGGCAGGACCGTCTTCCGCACGTGGCCCGGGTGAAGCTGACGGAGCCGGACACCGACATCCAGGTCCTGGAGATGGACACCATCGCCAGGGACGGCTCCCGGCACACCACCGAGTCGGTACGGGTGAGCCTCGGTTCGTCGCGGATCGTCTACAAGCAGCTGCGTGTGCCGCCGCTGCTCACCGCGCACGTAGGGGCCTGGCTTCTTGAGGAGTCGGACGGGGTGACGACGGCCGTGGCACGTCACACCGTCGTCATCAACCCGTCCTCGGTGACCCTGCTCGGGCCGGACACCACCGTGGCCGACGCGCGGACCTTTATCCGGGACGCGCTCGGCACCAACAGCCTGGCGACGCTGCGGCACGCCAAGGAGTTCACCGAGCGCAGCCCCGCCCGCTGACCGCGGCACAACAAGGGCCCCGTACGAGCCGGTTGGCTTGTACGGGGCCCTTGTCGTGTCCCTCAGGCGTGACAGGCGACGGGACGGCCCCCGTTGTACTGCGCCATCTCCCCGAAGACCGGAGCCGACCGGATCTCGGTGTCCCGGGGCAGCGACGACTCCTCCACGTAGGCGCGGTGCAGGTTGGCCACCAGGCGCTCGGGGTCGCGGAGCCCGGCGTACGGGCCGAGGTCCGTCTCGCGCGCGGTCTCCAGGGGGGAGAGCCCGGCGGCCAGACCGGCCCTGGCGGTGTCGCGTACCCACAGCAGGTAGTCCCGCGTGGCGTCGAGCACCTCGGGGCCCGCGACCGGGCCGTGGCCGCCCACGACGACGGCCGGGTCCAGGGCGCGCAGCCGCGTGATGGCCTCCAGGGTGCCGCTCAGCGAGCCCATGAGGACGAAGGGCGTGCAGCCGGGCAGCAGGACGTCGCCGGCGAACAGGACACGCTGTTCGGGGAGCCAGGCCACGATGTCGCTGGTGGTGTGCGCGGGGCCGACATGGATCAACTCGGCGGTCAGGCCGCCGACATGGAGCGTGGTGCGCTCGCGGAAGGTGAGGGTCGGCAGGGCGAGGCTGATGTCGCCCCACTCCGTGCCCGGCCAGACCTCCCGCATCGCCAGGCCGCGCCGGGCCATCTCGGACCGGGTCACCTCGTGGGAGACGACGGTGGCGTACGGGGCGACCACCGAGTTCCCGAAGTGGTGGTCCCCGTGGTGGTGGGTGGTGACGATCGTGCGCACCTCAAGGGGGGTGCGCGACGCGATGGCCGCGCGCAGGGCGCGGGCCCGCCGCTCGGTGGCGGCGGTGTCCACCACGGCCACCGCGTCGTCGCCGATCAGCACGCCCGCGTTGTTCAGGCACCAGCCGCCGTCCGGCTGGATGTAGGCGTGGACGCCGGGTGCGAGCTCTTCCAGGCGGGGCGCGGCCGGTGCGGGCGGGGCGCCGGGGTGGGGCGCGGCCGACGGGTGGGTCATCGGGGAGTTCCTTCCCGGGGGTGGGGCGGGGCCGGTGCGCGTGCGGTCCTCACGATCTGCCGTTCCGCTGGAGGCGCGCAGGTGGGGAGATGGCCGCGGGGAGGAGGACTGGCGGAGCCGCCGACTCCGCTGTGTGGAACAGCTTGCACCGCAGATTGCTGCGGGACATACTGTTCCGTAGTTGTGGGGCAAGTTGTTCCGTATCTCCATACCGCTGTACCCCTGTATCCCCGTATCCACGGGACGAGCCGCCCCCGGCACCCCCCTTACGCATGCTCATCGGCAGGAGAGATCTGGTGTCCGAACGATCCCTGGGGCAGGCCCACGCGTCCCCGCCCGCTTCCCCACAGGCCGGCGCGGCGGCAGGCTCCGGTTCCCGCAAGGGGCTCGCGCTGGCTGCCATCGCGGTTGCCCAGCTGATGGTCGTCCTCGACGTCTCGATCGTGAACGTGGCGTTGCCGTCGATCCAGAGCGCCCTCGACTTCTCCGCGACCAACCTGGAGTGGGTGGTCAACGCCTACGCCCTCGCCTTCGGCGGACTGCTGCTGCTCGGCGGGCGTATCGCCGACATGTACGGCCAGCGCCGTACGTTCCTCTTCGGCGTCGCCCTGCTCACGGTGGCCTCGCTGCTCGGCGGCGTGGCGACCAACCAGGGCTGGCTGATCGCCGCACGGGCCGTGCAGGGCATCGCCGGCGCCCTGGTCGCCCCCGCCGCGCTCGCGCTGATCGCCAGCACGTTCTCCGAGGGCGGCGAGCGCAACAAGGCCATGGGCATCTACGCGGCCATGGGCGGCGCGGGCGGCGCGCTCGGCAACGTACTGGGCGGCGTCTTCACCGACGCCCTCAGCTGGCGCTGGGTCCTCTTCGTCAACGTGCCCATCGGCATCCTGCTGTTCCTGGCCGCCGTCAAGGCGTTCCCCGCCGAGCGCGTCACCACCGAAGGGCGGCGGCTTGACCTGCCGGGCGCCGTCACCTCGACCGTCGGCATGTCGCTCGTGGTGTACGGCCTGATCCACGCGGCCACCGACGACTGGGGCAGCGCGGGTACGGTCACTCCGCTCGTCGTCGGCGCCGCGCTGCTCGCCCTCTTCATCCTCATCGAGGTCCGCAGCAGCTCACCGCTCATGCCGCTGAGCATCTTCCGCAACCGCAACCGCTCCGGCGCGTACGCCATCATGCTGACGCTCGGCGCGGGCATGATCGTCCTCTTCTACTTCCTCACCCTCTTCATGCAGATCGTGCTCGGCTTCAGCCCGCTCAAGACCGGCTTCTCCTTCCTGCCGTTCGCCGTGGGCGCCGCCGTCTTCGCCACGATCAGCAGCCAGGTGGTGGGGCGCGTGGGCCCGCGCATCCTGCTCGGTGCCGGAACGCTCCTCGCCGCCGTCGCCTTCTTCTGGTTCTCGCGGCTCAGCGAGGACGGCAGCTACACCGGTGATCTGCTCGGCCCGCTCGTCCTCTCCGGATGCAGCGTGGGCCTGTGCTTCGTGCCGCTGACCCTCGCGGCGGTCGCCGGGGTCCAGAAGGCGCAGGCCGGTGTCTCCTCCGCCCTGCTCAACGCCGGACAGCAGGTCGGCGCCGCGCTCGGTCTCGCCGCCCTCGGCACGATCGCGGTCACCGCCACCAAGGACCGGCTCACCGAGCTGATGGGCCCGGCCGCGGCCAAGGCGGCGGACGGCTACGGGCCCGCGGACGCCGCGCACATGCCGCCGCAGGTCCGCAAGGCGGTGTTCGACTCCCTCGCGCACGGCTACGGAACGGCGTTCCTCGTGGCGGGCTTCGTCCTGCTCGGCGCGTTCGTCCTCGCCGTCCTGGTCATCCGGGTCTCCTCCAAGGACGCGGAGAACGCCGAGATGGGCGTTGTGATCTGACGCCGAGCCGCCGTGACGCCCGCCGGGCCTGGGGCCCGCGTCCAGAGCCCCGGGCCCCGAGCCCGTAAGCCGTACCCGACCATGAGGAGCCCGCAGTGAACGCCCGAGCGCAGACCGACGGCACACCCGCCGTCGACCTGACGATGATGTACGCGATCCACCACGCCTTCCGGCGGGATCTGCGGCTGCTTGCGGCGGCCCAGCACGACGACGTCGCCGCCTTCCGCCAGGGATGGCAGCTCTTCAAGAACTACCTGACGATCCACCACCTCGCCGAGGACCACTCGCTGTGGCCCGTCCTGCGCAACAAACTGGCGGGCCAGGACGAGCAGTTGCGGATGCTCCAGGCCATGGAGCAGGAACACGCCCAGCTCGACGGGGCGGTGGAGAAGATCGACGCGGCGCTCGGCCAGGAGGGCGGCGAACGGGCCCTGCCGGAACTCATGGACGACGTCATCGCCTGTCTGACCGACCACCTCGACCACGAGGAGGCCAGGGCCCTGCCGCTCATCGAGAGCGAACTCACGGCGGCCGAATGGGGCGCCTTCGTGTCGGAGCAGCGCAGCCAGGTCGGCATCAAGGGAGCGGCCACGTTCTTCCCCTGGCTGCTCGACGGGGTGCCGGACGCCGAGCGGCGCACCGTGCTCGACAAGGTCCCGCCGCCGCTGCGCCTGGTCTACCGCGCGGTCTGGCGGCCCAAGTACGAGCGCAACTCGCCCTGGAAGGGCAGGGCCGCCTGACCGCGGCGGCCACCACAAAGACCCCGGTGCCGGACGTGTACATCCCCCGGTGCGTCCGGCACCGGGCCCCGTCATAAGGCGACCGCCCCGGAC
>NZ_JBNNJZ010000531.1:0-5581 GCF_050270335.1 Streptomyces sp. NPDC059900 | reverse complement strand
AGCCAGGCCCGCGTAGGTGTAGGGGTCGTTGCCGAAGGTGCCCAGATACACGTCCGGGTCAGCGCGGTGCACCTTCTCGGCGGCGGCCCGGTACTCCTGCCAGGTGGCCGGCGGCTTGTCGATCCCGTGCTTCTTGAACAGGTCCTTGCGGTAGAACAGCCCCATGGGCGCGGTGTCCAGCGGCGCCCCGAAGGTCTGCCCGGCGATGGTCACCTGGTTCCAGGTCCACTGCGCGAACTTCTTCTTGTGCGCCCCGGCGTACTCGGAGACGTCCTGCAGTGCTCCCGCGGCGGCGAAGCTCGGCATCGTCTCGTAGCCCACCATCGCCAGACACGGCGCGTTGCCGGCCTTGGCCGCGGTGAGCATCTTCGTGTAGCCGCCCTTGGTGCCCGACGCCGTCTTCTGGAAGTTGACCTGGATGTCGGGATGGGTCTTGTTGAACCGGGCGACGGCCTCCTCGTACCCCGGCGTCCAGCCCCAGAAGTCGAGGGTGACCTTCTGCCCGGCGGCACTCGAGCCGCCGCTGCCGGACGAGCACCCGGCCACCAGGACCACGGCACCGGCCACTACCAGCGCCCCCGCCCGGATCCGCCGCACCTTCATGTCATCTCCTTCGCCGTAATTAGTTCGGCTAGGATCTGAAATAAATAGTTCCTCGTCAACGGGTTGAGGCCGGTGACTTTCGGAAAGGGAGCGGGGCACCCGCCCCGCAGAACGCGGCGACCGGCTAACTTGACGGGCGGCGGCGGTCGACGGGCGGCGAGGGAACCGAACGCCCTACAGAACAGGAGCAGGCCTGGTGAAGGCAGATCTACGCGGAGCAGGGGTACGCGGCCCGGGCAGCGAGGGACCGCTGCGGGCGAGCGACCGCGCGTCGCTGCGCCGCACCAACCTCGGCCTGGTGCTGCGGCTGCTGCGCGATGCCGGTCCCCGGCCCCGTACCCAGATCGCGAACGAGACCGGCCTGCCCAAGGCGACCATCACCAACCTGGTCGGCGAACTGGTCGAACGCGGCCTGGTGAGCGAGGGCCAGGCCGAGCGCCTTGGCTCGGTCGGCCGGCCCAGCAGCACCGTGCGGCTCGACGGCCGCACCATCTGCGGTATCGGCGTGGAGATCAACGTCGACTACCTGAGCCTGATCGCCTTCGACCTGCGCGGCGAACTCGTCGTCGAACGGCATATCCCCTACGACGCCCGGGGCAGCGAACCCGACGCCGTCCTCGACCGCATGGCCGAGGCGATCAGCGAGGCGCACGATGCCCTGCGGGCACGGGGAGTGCACCCGGTGGCGGTGACCATCGCGGCCCCCGGCGTCATCGGGATGGACACCGGCGTGGTCTCCTACGCCCCCAACATCGGCTGGCGGGACGTCGCCGTCACCGACGGCCTGCGCACCCGCCTCTCCCCCAAGGCCCTGCCGATCCGCCTCGAGAACGACGCCAAGCTCGGCGCCATCGCCGAGTACCGGGTCGCCGCCGCGGCGGACATCCACGACCTGCTCTGCGTGACCGGCGAGACGGGCGTCGGCGGCGGCATCATCTCCGACGGCCGGCTGCTGCGCGGCTCGGCCGGGTTCGCCGGCGAGATCGGCCACATGCCCCTGGACCCGACCGGGCAGCCCTGCTCCTGCGGCCGCCGCGGGTGCTGGGAGACCATGGTCGGCCTTGCCGCCCTGCTGCGGCTCGCCGCGCCGCCCGAGGACGCGGTCCACGACCCCACCGTGGACCTGGAGCAACGCCTGACGGAGCTGCGCCGCCGCGCCGACTCCGGGGACGCCCGCACCCTGGCGGCGTTGGCGCAGATCGCCGACGGCCTCGCGGTGGGCCTGGCCCTGCTGGTGGACGTCCTCAACCCCCGGGCCATCGTGCTCGGCGGCTACTTCGCCCACTTCGGCGACCATCTCGTCGACCGGGTGCGCGCCGAGCTGTCGGCCCGGGTCATGGCTCCCGAGGCGGGCAACTGCGAGATCGTGCTGTCGACCCTGGGCTTCAGCGCCGCGGCGCGCGGCGGCGCCTATCTGGCGCTGGACAGCGTCTACCAGGACCCGGGGGCGTTCGCCTAGCAGCCGCTGTCCCCGGGCGACTCTCGAAGCCCCTGGCCAAGACCTCGGGATTGCCGACCGGGCCCAGGCTTGGCCAATTACCCCCGGTGCCGGGCGAACCACTGGCTCCGATCCCGCGTCTCCCCTCATGATCATCACCACATGTACGGGAGAACCAACCGTGACCGACCAGCACGCCGAGCCGACCGACGAGCCGACCGCCGAGCCGGAGTACGGCCCGGGGCCCTGGTGGGGAGACCTCGGAACGTGGGGCGCCGTCGGCCTGATCACATTCGGCGGCCTCGCGGCAGCATGGGTTTTCCTCCGACTGCCCGGCACCCCGCAAGACATGGCGATCGGCTACTACCAAGCCGCCAAGATCATCGCCATCGGCCTGGTCATCGCGGGCAGCGCATTGCTGAGCCGTCGCCGCTCTGGATCCACGACCGCCGAGAAGACGACCGGCGCGGAACACACCTGACCCCACCGGCCGGTGAACAACCCTGGCGACGACCGCTCCCCCGGCTCTGCCCATCCTCAAGGCATGTCCTCGCAGCGGAGAACGTCCAACACGGACGTGACATCCGCCTCGACCCCGCGCAGCTTGTGCGCGTACTGCTCGCCCTCATCACGCAGCACGTCGGCCTCGTCGGCGGGTCACACGGGTGTTGGCCGCAGAACCACGATCCGGTGCCCTGCGGCCAACACCCCTCCTCCTACTTCCCGACCGTCAAGCGGCCGGCGGCCGGATTTACGGGATCACCACGCCGGGGCCGTTGTCGCCGCTCAGGTTCAGGCCGAACAGCGCCTTCTCCGCCGGTGCGCCGATGTCCGTCGGGTTCTGCGCGGCCGACTTCGAGGCCGTCACGCCGGAGGCGGAGCCGCGCAGCAGCCACACCGCGCCGCCGTTCACGACGCTGCCCAGGTTCTCGCCCGGCGCGCCCGCGGTCAGGTCGGCCTTGCCGTCACCCGTCACGTCGAGCAGTCGCACCGACCCGCCGAACCGGTCGCCGGACTCCGCGACACCCGGTACGTCCGCCGTGTCCTGGTGGAAGGCCTGCGCGCCCGTGCCGGTGAGCCCGTTCTTGGTGCTCTTGAGCACCACCACGGCGCCTGCCTTCGCCTTCGTGCCGATGGCCTCGCCGGGGACGCCGACGGCCAGGTCGGGGTAGCCGTCGCCGTTGGTGTCGCCGGTGGTCAGCCGGCCGCCGAACTGGTCGCCCTTCTCGCTCGCTCCGGGCACGCCCGCCGTGTTCTGCGTGATCGTCTGCGTGCGGGTCTGGCTGGGGCCGGACGCCGAACCGTAGTAGATCTTGACGGTGCCGGGGTCCTCCTCGGTGCCCTCGGTGTCGCCGTTCGGGAAGATCCGGGTGGCGAGGTCGGCGTAGCCGTCCTGGTCGAAGTCGGCGACGGCGGTGCCGGCGGCGGAGTCCAGGCGCTGCGGGACGGTGGACAGGCCGGACTTGGTGCCGAGCCACAGCTTGCCACCCTCGGCGTGGTTCTCGTAGACGTAGAAGGTCGCGAGGTCCTCGATGCCGTCGCCGTTGAAGTCGCCCGCGGCAGTTGAGTTGATGGAGTTGTCGGTGCTGTAGACCTTCACCTGCTGATCGCGGGCGGGGGCGCCGTCCCGGTCGAAGGGGCCGTAGAGCACGTCGTGGTAGTCGTAGTCCTCGCCGTTGCGCATGAACAGGTCCGTGTGCCCGTCGTCGTCGAAGTCGCCCGCGGTGATGTCCTCGCCGACCTGGGCGTTCGCCGGTGCCCCGACGCGGACGGCGCCCTCGCCGGTGATGCCGGACTTGCGGCCCCACAGGACGATCACCGATCCGCCGATGTTGTCCTCCGGCCGGTATTCGCGGGTGGCCAGGCCAAGGTCGGTCAGGCCGTCGCCGTCCAGGTCGCGGGCGATCATCGCGTAACCGAAGACCTGGTTGTCGCCGGAGACACCGGGCACGCCGGGGGTGTCCTGGTTGATGACCTTGGTGCGTGCGGGGTCCAGGCCCTGCGCGGAGCCGTACCTGATCGTGATGTAGCCGGCCCAGACATGGCCGCCGACCTTCGCGCCGGGGGCGGCGACGGCGACGTCCTGGTAGCCGTCGCCGTCGAAGTCCTCGCGCACGGTGGTGGCGCCGTCCTTCGCGGATGCGGTGCCTGCGACGAACGGCACGCCGAGCGACCCGATCAGGGCGGCGGCCACGGCGGTAGATATGGCGGGTCTGCGGATGCCCACGGTTCCTCCTCAGTGCGCGAGCGGTGTCGAGACACGTGCGCGCGGATGTGATTCATCTGCGAGACACGCGGAAACGGCCGATGGTTGTGCAGTGAACGGCACTTGAACGGGCGCGGGCGAGCCGTGGCCCGGGCTCTCTCAGGCCGCGGTGTTGAGGAGGCCGGTGCCTGCGGGGGTGACGGTGTGGAGGGCGGTGTTGTGATGCCGGGTGGTGTGGGAGAGGCCGGCGGTGCGGAGAACGGTCGCGTGCTGGCTGGCGCTGGCCGGGGAGATGCCGGCGTGGCGGGCGAGTTCGGTGGTGGTGCAGCCGGGGTGGTGGGCGATGGTCCACAGCACCACTGCCCGGGTGTGGCCGAGGAGAGCGGTCAGGGAATCGGGGATGGTACTCAGAGCCCGTGCAGTGTCGGTGGGCGGCAGGAAGAGGTCCGTGTCGCGCAGTCCGACGGGATACGTCAGCCACGGCTGGGGTTCGGCTGTTTCGTCAAGCGCGGGGTAGACCGCGCCGAAGACGGAGGGAATCAGGAGCAGGCCGCGGCCCGCGAGATGGATGTCGCCTGCGCTGCCGGATGCCATGGTGAGTTCCAGAACGGGCGGCTTCCAGCGGATGTAGCGGGGGTTGAGTCCGGACAGCAGGGCTTGGAGCCCGCCATGGGCGGCCTGCCGGGTGCGCAGCGCCTGATCCGCTCCGCTCAGCGCATCGATGTGCTGCTGGTAAGGGGCGATGAGGTGCCTGTGGGCGTGCGCGGCCGTGTCGGCCAGGTCCATGAGGAGTTGCCTGTCACTGCCGAGTGATCGGGTCCAGGCGGGCACGGGCCGCTGTTGGCCGCGTCCGGCCCAGGTCTCCATGTCCTTGCGGATTCGGTTGGCGGACGTGGCCCGCACCCGCTCCAGCGCCTCGTCGATGCTGCCGGCCGCCGTGTGATCGAGGAAGTCCACCGTCCAGCCCGTCGGCGGGATCAGATCGAGCAGACGCCTGCTCCTTGCCGGCAGACGGCGCAGCGATTCCCTGCGCCAGGCCCCGAAACGGGTCGGATGGCTCCCTTCTTGCAGCAGTCGCAGCGCGATATCCAGCTCCAGCATCGGACGGGGTCCGTCAGCCAGCCGGGTGCGGGCCAGGTCTCCGGCCGTGAAATGGATACGAAGGGACATGGCGCAGAGCCTGATCAAGATGTCGTTATTCGGGCTAGGCCAAATCACGTCGATCCTCGATCACCCGCTCGGCCAACCTTGCACGTGAGCGAGCACGAGCACAGTCCGCTACGGCGCTCGATCGGTGGGCCCGATCGGGAGGTCGGACGGTCGCGCCAGGGGGG
>NZ_JBNNJZ010000530.1:0-5588 GCF_050270335.1 Streptomyces sp. NPDC059900 | reverse complement strand
CTCCCATAGAGTGCTCCCCCTATGAGCACACGCGTTCACATAGGGGGGAGAGTCTGGATGCGCCGATTTTTGCGGCTGCTCGCGGCATTGTGTGCCGTGATAGCTGGACTACAGGTGCTTGCCGCGCCGACGGCAGGCGCCGCGGAGGTCTCGCAGGACGCCGAGGCGATCGCTAAATCAGCCGGTCAGAAGTGGGCCCTGAAGTCGCTGGCGACCGGGAAGTACGTCTCCGTCGCGCTCGATGAGACGGACACACAGTTGCAGTGGCGGCTTCGGGCCCGCGCCGATTCAGTCGGCTCCTGGGAGCGGCTCACACTGCACACCAATCACATGGCGAGGACAATCGGCTTCCGGTCCGAGGTCACCGGATTCTTCGTCACGGCGGAGTTCGGTTATGACGGGGACCGGCAGGGGATGCTCAGGGCTCGGGGCGCCGGGCTCGGGCTGTGGCAGCAGTTCACACCGGTGTTCTACGCCACGGGGGTGCCGACGGGGTCACCCAAGGGGTCGAGGGTGCTGGCGTTGAAGGTCAGCGAGAAGGACGAGACGACACCGGTGTACGTCTCCGCCGACGCGAGCGAAACAGGCGACGGTCTGTTGCGGGCGCGGGCCACCTCGGTCGGCTCCTGGGAGAAGTTCGTCCTGGAACCCGTCACCAGCGCCGGCAGCGGCACCGCGCCGGCGCCGAGCCCGGCGGCCGCCTCGACTCTCGACGTGATGTCGTGGAATGTGTGCGCGAACAACAACAAGGATTGCGGGTGGAGCGACGAGCGCGCCGGTTACGCCGAACTCAACGAGCAGATCCAGAGCCGGCTCAAGGATCCTGATGTCATCTTCTTCCAGGAGTTCTGCGAGAAGCATGCCAAGCGCGTCGAGTGGATGCTCGAAAAACCTGTAGCAGAAGGCGGCACCGGGCGCGGATGGGATGTGCGCTTCGCCCCCCTCCACCACCAATGGGGCGGTCCCCCGGTCCAGAAGCAATGCGCCATGGGACCCGCGCCCGAGAGCGCGGACCGGGGAGCCTACGGGGTGGCCATCGCGGTGCCCGAAGAGAACACCTGGTACAAGCATCACGCCCTCGAGTCTCCGGACACATCCAAGTTCGAGGAGCGTTCGGCTCTGTGTGCCGCACTGCCTTCACGGGCCGTCATGGTGTGCAATGCCCACTTCAGCGCGGGCGGCGCGGACTTCGGCGACCCGAACGGGGTGTGGCGCACCAAGCAGGCGAAGCAGTTCGAGGGCATCGTCGCAGAGTACGAGAAGCAGGGTTACCGGGTCGTTTTCGGCGGTGACTTCAACTCCGTACCGCCGGACTACACGCAATCCGATGGCCCCAACACGGTCCTGACCGACACCTACGCGGCGCACCGTGAGTGCGACGAAGGGAGCATCGCCGGGAGCCCCCGCAACGGCGAGGTGACGAAGCCACTCAGTGGACGAAAGATCAAGATCGATTACATCTTCGCCCCGGACACCGCACAATTCACCTCGTGCACTGTCACCCCCGACGCCGGAAAGTCCGATCACTACCCGCTCTACGGGACGGTGAGACTGCCCGGCACCTGACGGCCACCGGCTCTCGCACGACGTTCGCCCCGTGCGAGAGCCCGGGAGGCCCGCAGGACCACCGCGGCCTCACTCGGCCTTCCGGAACAGCTCCGACATCCGGTCCCCCGTCTCATGGCCGAGCAGCTCCGCCGAGTCCGCCCCCATCAGGCCGATCCGGCCGGCCAGTCCAGACGCCCGGCCTGTGGGCGTGCCAGGTCCACACGGGGCTTTGATGGCTCGCTTGCTGACGCGCTCCCTGCGAGCAGCCGGCCCTCTCTCCCTGCGAGCAGCCGGCCCTCTGCACGCGGCGTCACAGCGTGGCTTCGTAGGGGTCGCGGTCCTCGGGTACGAGGGGGATCTCCTCGAGCTTGCTGGTGACGTGGACGGTCTCGCCCGAGGCGGCGGCTTCGTCGATGGCCGTCAGGGCGTCCAGTACGTGGTAGCCGAGCTCCCCCGTGGCGATGTGCGGCCCGCCTGTGTGGATGGCGCGTGCCATGTCCAGCACGCCGAGGCCGCGGCCTGATGCGACCCCGACCGGCGTGAGGGTCTCCCATGCGGGCTCGCTGTCCGGCCGGGGAACGCGGGTGATCCGCACGTCTCCCGCGAATGTGTTGGGGTCGGGGATGACGAGGGTGCCCTCGGTTCCCGTGATCTCGACGATGCCGGTCCGGGTGAGGGGGGTGTCGAAGCTGAAGGTGCTCTGGCTGACCGCGCCGCCGTCGAACCGGGCGAGGGCCGCGATGTGGGTGGGGACGCCGACGGCGAAGTCCGTGCCGGCTCTGGCACCGGTGCGGATGGTGCGGTGCGCGCGACCGGTTGATCCCTCGGCGGAGACGCGGCTGATGGGGCCGAACACGCTGACCAGGGCGGTGAGGTAGTAGGGGCCCATGTCGAACAGGGGGCCTGCTCCGGGAGCGAAGAGGAACTCGGGGTCCGGGTGCCACTGGTCCGGGCCCGCGTACTGCATGACCGTGTGTGCGGACAGCGGTATGCCGATGTCGCCGCGCGCGATGGCCCTGCGGGCGGTCTGCAGGCCGGGGCCCAGGACGGTGTCGGGTGCGGTGCCCACGCGCAGGCCGGCGGCATCTGCCGCGTCGAGCAGGGCGCGGGCGCTCGGCCGGTCGATCGCGACGGGCTTTTCCGACCAGACGTGCTTGCCGGCGGCGATGATCGCCGAACTGACCTCGGCGTGGGCGGCGGGGATGGTCAGGTTGACGATGATGTCGACGCCGGGATGGGCGAGGACGCGCTCCGCCGTGCCCCACTCCCCCACCCCGTACTTCTGGGCCTGGGTGCGGGCGCGTGCCGTGTCGAGGTCGCCGACGACCAGCACACGCACATCGGGAAACGCGGTGAGGTTGGTCAGGTACTGGTCGCTGATGTTGCCGGCGCCGATGAGGCCGATGCCGACCGGAGTGTGAGTGGTCATCAGTTGATGCCCTTCGCGGCCAGATAGCGGACGGCTGCCTGGATGCCCTCGAAGATGTCACCGCTGTAGTAGTCGAATTCGATGATGGCGAACTCCGCACCGGTGGCTGCGGCGAGCGCCGCGTCCAGGGGCACCTGTCCCTGGCCGGGCGCGACCTGCCCGGTGTCGGCCGGCTCGAAGGGGGCTTCGGAGAAGAACGGGTCCTCGATGATCGCGCCGTCCTTGACGTGCAGGGCCTTCACCCGTGCGCCGAGTCGTTCCAGCAGGCCGACGACGTCCTTGCCGCCCGCCGAGGCCCAGTAGAGGTCGATCTCCAGGTCGACGCCGGGGTCCAGAAGGCTCACGAAGTACTCGAAGGCACTTGCGCCGTTGACGGTGTGGACGAACTCCTGGGAGTGGTTGTGATAGCCCACGCGCAGGCCGTGGTCTGCGGCGCGGCCGGCGGCTTCGTTCAGGAGCGCGGCGGTCCGTGCGATCTCGCGCTCGTCGGTCCACCGGGGCGCGGGCACGAAGGGGTCGACGACCAGGTCGAGGCCGATCCGCTTGGCGGCGGCGAAGGTCTCGTCGAGTGTCGGGACCTCTGCGCCGTCGGGGCGCTGAACGGACAGCAACTCGGCGTGCCCGGTGCGCGCGGTCAGATGGTTGCGCTCCAGGGCGTCCGCCAGTTGCTCGGAGCGTCGTACGAAGTCGAACACCTCCACGTGGCGCAGTCCGAGCCCGGCGATCCGGGCAAGGGCGGTGCCCTGGTCGGTTTCCAGGGCCTGGCGGACGGAGTAGAGCTGGAGTGAGAGCTGTGGCTTGGACATGCAGGCTTCCTCTCAGGTTCGACGACCGCGCGACGGATGCACCGAGCAGAGGCGAGGCACAAAATACCTACACTCTTGTCGGTATTTGCAGCGGGGGTGACAATACCCACACCCCTGTCGGTTTTCTAGAGTGGATAGCATTTCGCCATGACCCAGCCCGGAGCGGCAACGCAGCCAGCGCCCTCGCGCAACTACCCCAAGGGCGAACGGCGGCGTGCACAGATCATCGAGGCTGCGCTCACCGCGTTCGGGCAGGTCGGCTACCGCAACGCGAGCATGGTCCAGCTCGCGGCCGCCTGCGGCGTCTCCCGGGCCGGGCTCCTGCACCACTTCCCGACGAAGGAATCGCTGCTCGAAGCCGTCCTGGAGGAGCGTGAGCTG
The DNA here is from genome assembly GCF_050270335.1 of Streptomyces sp. NPDC059900. NCBI lineage: Bacteria > Bacillati > Actinomycetota > Actinomycetes > Kitasatosporales > Streptomycetaceae > Streptomyces > Streptomyces sp. NPDC059900. The sequence goes on along the minus strand of NZ_JBNNJZ010000530.1, from coordinate 1,424 downwards.
CAGGACGACCAGTACTTCTTCCGCACCGGCGCCGACCGCACCGACGGGCTCGAGTATTTCGCCAGCATGGTCCGCCTGGTCGCGCACAACCAGGCGAACCCCCTGATCGTCAGCCTCTTTGCCGTCCTGTCCGGCGAGGCGACCGCCGCGGATCATCCGGCGCGCCCCTACTTCACCGCCCGCTACGAGCGGGCACGCAGCCAGATGTCCCGGGCAGTCGACGATCTCGTGCGCCGCGATCTGCTCCATCCCCATGTGGACCCGTCCGGGCTGACGGCGAGTCTCATCGCCCTGATCGACGGACTACAGGTCCAGTGGCTCCTCAGCCCGGACACCATCGACATGCCCGCCCACCTCCAGAGCATGCTGCGCAACGTGATCAGCGCGGAACTGCCCGTCTGACGGGACGCCGGATCACTCGTACGGCGCCACCAGCAGGGGCGCACCGCGCAGGTCCCCGACGGTCCAGGCCAGGCCCGCGAGGGCGCAGACGGCCCGCATGCAGATTTCGTGGTCGGCCTCGCCCGCGGAGAGGCAGTCGTGCTCGATAGTCCCTGCGGCCCGGAATGCCGTGCGCAACGCGTCGGGCATGTGCGGCAGGTCGCGTTCGAGGACGAGGTCATCGAGGTCCACGTGACAGGCCACCGACCCGTCGACGGCGTAGGCCAGGCTGACGTCGGCGTTGACGGAAAACGTGGTGGAGGCTGCGGCGCGTCCCCCGCACGACAGCTCCGCCAGCACCTCCTCGTCGACGCAGGCGGCGTCGTCGTACACGAAGGTCCAGGACCCGTTCGTGCCGGACAGGAGCGTGCCGCTGTCACCGCACTCGTCCGCGAGGAACGCGGCGGGCAGGGAGGTGTACGGGCCGGTCCCGGCGGCGGGCAGGACGCACGTGCGGATACGGCCGGGATCGGCGTCCAGGGCCTCCAGCGTCTGCCGGGGATCGCGACCGCGTACGACGTGCAGCGCGTGGTGCCGCTCGGTCGAGGCCACCTCACTGATCCAGATCGGCAGGCCGTCGTCGGCAAGGGTGCCCGGCGGGAATCCGGGCGTATGCGTGGGCAAGCGGGCTCCATAGTGTTCGGGTACCTCGCCGCGCACGGCCTTGAGGTAGTAGGTCAACTCCCCTGGCGGGCAGGGAAGTCGACCAGCCTACGCCGGGGCACGGTGGCGGCGGGCAGCAGTTCGCCTCAGGCGGGGCGCCGCAGCCGCTCGGCGATACCGTGCGTCAGCTTCATCTGCTCGTCCTCAAGGTTCCACTTCCCCTTCCGGTAGGCCTGGTTGCTCACCCAGAACACCATGATCCCGTCGCGGCGGAACTCCGCGACCGTCGCCAGCGACCAGTCGTTGCCCCCGTCGTGCCAGGTGACCGGGCCGCCCTCGGAGTCCGGCCTCGGGGAACATCGGTACAGCGGTTATCGGTG
>NZ_JBNNJZ010000529.1:2778-5589 GCF_050270335.1 Streptomyces sp. NPDC059900 | reverse complement strand
CGCCGGAAAGGGAAACGCGAAAGCCGAAAGGCCGGAGCGGGAACCGGAAAGGCACCGAGGAAATCGGACACGAAAGAGTCTGATAGAGTCGGAAACGCAAGACAGCAAGACAAAATGAAACACCGAAGGGAAGCGCCCGGAGGAAAGCCCGAGAGGGTGAGTACAAAGGAAGCGTCCGTTCCTTGAGAACTCAACAGCGTGCCAAAAGTCAACGCCAGATATGTTGATACCCCGTCTCCGGCCGTTCGGTCGGGACGAGGTTCCTTTGAAGAAAACATCAGCGAGGACGCTGTGAACCGGAAGATTATTCCTCTTCCTGGTTCCGCTCAACGCGGATGTGCACCCGATTACGGGTAAACATTCACGGAGAGTTTGATCCTGGCTCAGGACGAACGCTGGCGGCGTGCTTAACACATGCAAGTCGAACGATGAAGCCCTTCGGGGTGGATTAGTGGCGAACGGGTGAGTAACACGTGGGCAATCTGCCCTGCACTCTGGGACAAGCCCTGGAAACGGGGTCTAATACCGGATGACATCCCCTCTCGCATGGGAGGGGGTTGAAAGCTCCGGCGGTGCAGGATGAGCCCGCGGCCTATCAGCTAGTTGGTGAGGTAGAAGCTCACCAAGGCGACGACGGGTAGCCGGCCTGAGAGGGCGACCGGCCACACTGGGACTGAGACACGGCCCAGACTCCTACGGGAGGCAGCAGTGGGGAATATTGCACAATGGGCGAAAGCCTGATGCAGCGACGCCGCGTGAGGGATGACGGCCTTCGGGTTGTAAACCTCTTTCAGCAGGGAAGAAGCGCAAGTGACGGTACCTGCAGAAGAAGCGCCGGCTAACTACGTGCCAGCAGCCGCGGTAATACGTAGGGCGCAAGCGTTGTCCGGAATTATTGGGCGTAAAGAGCTCGTAGGCGGCTTGTCACGTCGGTTGTGAAAGCCCGGGGCTTAACCCCGGGTCTGCAGTCGATACGGGCAGGCTAGAGTGTGGTAGGGGAGATCGGAATTCCTGGTGTAGCGGTGAAATGCGCAGATATCAGGAGGAACACCGGTGGCGAAGGCGGATCTCTGGGCCATTACTGACGCTGAGGAGCGAAAGCGTGGGGAGCGAACAGGATTAGATACCCTGGTAGTCCACGCCGTAAACGGTGGGAACTAGGTGTTGGCGACATTCCACGTCGTCGGTGCCGCAGCTAACGCATTAAGTTCCCCGCCTGGGGAGTACGGCCGCAAGGCTAAAACTCAAAGGAATTGACGGGGGCCCGCACAAGCAGCGGAGCATGTGGCTTAATTCGACGCAACGCGAAGAACCTTACCAAGGCTTGACATATACCGGAAAGCATCAGAGATGGTGCCCCCCTTGTGGTCGGTATACAGGTGGTGCATGGCTGTCGTCAGCTCGTGTCGTGAGATGTTGGGTTAAGTCCCGCAACGAGCGCAACCCTTGTTCTGTGTTGCCAGCATGCCCTTCGGGGTGATGGGGACTCACAGGAGACTGCCGGGGTCAACTCGGAGGAAGGTGGGGACGACGTCAAGTCATCATGCCCCTTATGTCTTGGGCTGCACACGTGCTACAATGGCAGGTACAATGAGCTGCGAAGTCGCAAGGCGGAGCGAATCTCAAAAAGCCTGTCTCAGTTCGGATTGGGGTCTGCAACTCGACCCCATGAAGTCGGAGTTGCTAGTAATCGCAGATCAGCATTGCTGCGGTGAATACGTTCCCGGGCCTTGTACACACCGCCCGTCACGTCACGAAAGTCGGTAACACCCGAAGCCGGTGGCCCAACCCCTTGTGGGAGGGAGCTGTCGAAGGTGGGACTGGCGATTGGGACGAAGTCGTAACAAGGTAGCCGTACCGGAAGGTGCGGCTGGATCACCTCCTTTCTAAGGAGCATCTAGATTCCGCAAGGAATCCAGAGCCACTACGTCGGCAAACGTCCGACGGTGGTCAGCTCATGGGTGGAACGTTGACTATTCGGCACGATCATCTGGCTTCACTAGTACTGCTTCGGCGTGGAACGTGAAACTCAGGGGATCGGGCCGGGCACGCTGTTGGGTATCTGAGGGTACGGACTTGTTCCCGACCTCAATGCCGACCCCGGTAAAGGTTCGTTTCGGCGGGCTGTGACGGGTGGTTGGTCGTTGTTTGAGAACTGCACAGTGGACGCGAGCATCTGTGGCCAAGTTTTTAAGGGCGCACGGTGGATGCCTTGGCACCAGGAACCGATGAAGGACGTGGGAGGCCACGATAGTCCCCGGGGAGTCGTCAACCAGGCTTTGATCCGGGGGTTTCCGAATGGGGAAACCCGGCAGTCGTCATGGGCTGTCACCCGCTGCTGAACACATAGGCAGTGTGGAGGGAACGCGGGGAAGTGAAACATCTCAGTACCCGCAGGAAGAGAAAACAACCGTGATTCCGGGAGTAGTGGCGAGCGAAACCGGATGAGGCCAAACCGTATACGTGTGAGACCCGGCAGGGGTTGCGTGTGCGGGGTTGTGGGATCTCTCTTCCACGGTCTGCCGGCCGTGGGACGAGTCAGAAACCGTTGATGTAGGCGAAGGACATGCGAAAGGTCCGGCGTAGAGGGTAAGACCCCCGTAGTCGAAACGTCAGCGGCTCGTTTGAGAGACACCCAAGTAGCACGGGGCCCGAGAAATCCCGTGTGAATCTGGCGGGACCACCCGTTAAGCCTAAATATTCCCTGGTGACCGATAGCGGATAGTACCGTGAGGGAATGGTGAAAAGTACCGCGGGAGCGGAGTGAAATAGTACCTGAAACCGTGTGCCTACAAGCCGTGGGAGCGTCGC
>NZ_JBNNJZ010000529.1:0-2681 GCF_050270335.1 Streptomyces sp. NPDC059900 | reverse complement strand
TACGTCGTGACTGCGTGCCTTTTGAAGAATGAGCCTGCGAGTTTGCGGTGCGTTGCGAGGTTAACCCGTGTGGGGAAGCCGTAGCGAAAGCGAGTCCGAACAGGGCGATTCAGTAGCGCGCTCAAGACCCGAAGCGGAGTGATCTAGCCATGGGCAGGTTGAAGCGGCTGTAAGAGGTCGTGGAGGACCGAACCCACCAGGGTTGAAAACCTGGGGGATGACCTGTGGTTAGGGGTGAAAGGCCAATCAAACTCCGTGATAGCTGGTTCTCCCCGAAATGCATTTAGGTGCAGCGTCGTGTGTTTCTTGCCGGAGGTAGAGCACTGGATAGGCGATGGGCCCTACCGGGTTACTGACCTTAGCCAAACTCCGAATGCCGGTAAGTGAGAGCACGGCAGTGAGACTGTGGGGGATAAGCTCCATGGTCGAGAGGGAAACAGCCCAGAGCATCGACTAAGGCCCCTAAGCGTACGCTAAGTGGGAAAGGATGTGGAGTCGCAGAGACAACCAGGAGGTTGGCTTAGAAGCAGCCACCCTTGAAAGAGTGCGTAATAGCTCACTGGTCAAGTGATTCCGCGCCGACAATGTAGCGGGGCTCAAGCGTACCGCCGAAGTCGTGTCATTGCAGTATTAAGCCCCAACGGGTGCTGTGATGGGTAGGGGAGCGTCGTGTGCCGGGTGAAGCTGCAGCGGAAGCTAGTGGTGGACGGTTCACGAGTGAGAATGCAGGCATGAGTAGCGATACATACGTGAGAAACGTGTGCGCCGATTGACTAAGGGTTCCTGGGTCAAGCTGATCTGCCCAGGGTAAGTCGGGACCTAAGGCGAGGCCGACAGGCGTAGTCGATGGATAACCGGTTGATATTCCGGTACCCGCTGTGAAGCGTCAAACATCGAGCCCATTAATGCTAAGGCCGTGAAGCCGTCCCGGAGCCTTCGGGCAAAGGGAAGTGGTGGAGCCGCCGACCCAAGGTGGTAGTAGGTGAGTGATGGGGTGACGCAGGAAGGTAGTCCAGCCCGGGCGGTGGTTGTCCCGGGGTAAGGGTGTAGGCCGTGTGATAGGTAAATCCGTCACACTTGTGCCTGAGACCTGATGCCGAGCCGATTGTGGTGAAGTGGATGATCCTATGCTGTCGAGAAAAGCCTCTAGCGAGTTTCATGGCGGCCCGTACCCTAAACCGACTCAGGTGGTCAGGTAGAGAATACCGAGGCGTTCGGGTGAACTATGGTTAAGGAACTCGGCAAAATGCCCCCGTAACTTCGGGAGAAGGGGGGCCATCACCGGTGATGAGTCTTGCACTCTGAGCTGGGGGTGGCCGCAGAGACCAGCGAGAAGCGACTGTTTACTAAAAACACAGGTCCGTGCGAAGCCGTAAGGCGATGTATACGGACTGACGCCTGCCCGGTGCTGGAACGTTAAGGGGACCGGTTAGTGCGCTTTCGGGCGTGCGAAGCTGAGAACTTAAGCGCCAGTAAACGGCGGTGGTAACTATAACCATCCTAAGGTAGCGAAATTCCTTGTCGGGTAAGTTCCGACCTGCACGAATGGCGTAACGACTTCTCGACTGTCTCAACCATAGGCCCGGTGAAATTGCACTACGAGTAAAGATGCTCGTTTCGCGCAGCAGGACGGAAAGACCCCGGGACCTTTACTACAGTTTGATATTGGTGTTCGGTTCGGCTTGTGTAGGATAGGTGGGAGACTTTGAAGCGGGCACGCCAGTGTTCGTGGAGTCAACGTTGAAATACCACTCTGGTCGTGCTGGATGTCTAACCTGGGTCCGTGATCCGGATCAGGGACAGTGTCTGATGGGTAGTTTAACTGGGGCGGTTGCCTCCCAAAGAGTAACGGAGGCGCCCAAAGGTTCCCTCAGCCTGGTTGGTAATCAGGTGTTGAGTGTAAGTGCACAAGGGAGCTTGACTGTGAGACCGACGGGTCGAGCAGGGACGAAAGTCGGGACTAGTGATCCGGCGGTGGCTTGTGGAAGCGCCGTCGCTCAACGGATAAAAGGTACCCCGGGGATAACAGGCTGATCTTCCCCAAGAGTCCATATCGACGGGATGGTTTGGCACCTCGATGTCGGCTCGTCGCATCCTGGGGCTGGAGTCGGTCCCAAGGGTTGGGCTGTTCGCCCATTAAAGCGGTACGCGAGCTGGGTTTAGAACGTCGTGAGACAGTTCGGTCCCTATCCGCTGTGCGCGTAGGAATATTGAGAAGGGCTGTCCCTAGTACGAGAGGACCGGGACGGACGAACCTCTGGTGTGCCAGTTGTCCTGCCAAGGGCATGGCTGGTTGGCTACGTTCGGAAAGGATAACCGCTGAAAGCATCTAAGCGGGAAGCCTGCTTCGAGATGAGTATTCCCACCCCCTTTGAGGGGTTAAGGCTCCCAGTAGACGACTGGGTTGATAGGCCAGATCTGGAAGCCCGGTAACGGGTGGAGGTGACTGGTACTAATAGGCCGAGGGCTTGTCCTCAGTTGCTCGCGTCCACTGTGTTGGTTCTGAAACCACGAACAACCCCGCATGGGTCACACATGCGGTGCGGTTGACAGTTTCATAGTGTTTCGGTGGTCATAGCGTGAGGGAAACGCCCGGTTACATTCCGAACCCGGAAGCTAAGCCTCACAGCGCCGATGGTACTGCAGGGGGGACCCTGTGGGAGAGTAGGACGCCGCCGAAC
>NZ_JBNNJZ010000528.1:0-5594 GCF_050270335.1 Streptomyces sp. NPDC059900 | reverse complement strand
GCTATGTCCAGCAGATCGGTGGGGGCCCACCGGGTGTAGCGGTTCCTGTCGAACTCCTCGCCCGCGTACCTGGCACGGAACTTCTCGTCCATGTTGTAGTCGAAGATCCCGCTCGTGTGGTTGAGCAGCTGGCGCACGGTGATGGCCCCGGGCCGGTAGCCCTTGGCGCGCACCACACCGGGCAGCCACTTCTCGACACTGTCGTCCAGCGACAACTCCCCCTTGGCCTCGAGCTTGAGCAGCACCGTGGCGGTGAACATCTTCGTCACGCTGGCGATGCGGAACTTCTCGCGGGTGCTGCGCGGACGGTCGGTGGAAAGGTCACCGACACCCGCCCGGCCTTTCCACTCCCGGAGGTCCTCGCGCACCCCGGCGATGACACCGGGCGTGCCCTGCTCCACGATGTCGTCCAGGGCTGCCTGCGTCCGGTCATGTAATCGCGGACCTCCGTGGCGGGAGTCGGCGAAAGCGGGCACGGCGACGGCGGGCCCGGCGACAAGGAGCGCACCCGCCACGGCAAGGAGGGCCGGAAGACGGCGCGTTGACTGACGTTTTCTCATGACAACAGCTGACCAGCCACGCAAACCGCGCACCATCGGGGAAGCCCCGGAGATCGCTCAGGGGCCCGCCTCAGGGACCTGTCAGGGGTGGGTCACAGGGTGGCGAACACCCGCCGGAACAGGTCCAGCGCCTCATCGGCCCAGCCCAGGACGTTCAGCGCCGAACCCAGGTTCCCCGGCGGCCGGTTGACCAGGGTGTCATGGCGGATGAGCCGGTCGAAGTCCACGAGCACCGGGTCCTGGCGGGGTGTGCTCGTGTCGGGGCGGAAGAACTGGACCCCCGCGAGGCGCATCACGTTGATCACCTCTTGGGCGAGAATCCCGTACCCGACCGTCGTCGGGTGCACGCCGTCGAGCGAGAACAGGCCCCCGTCGCTGCGCCGCCCGTTCTTGACCGCGAGGAAATGCGAGTTCGGCGGCGGTGACAGCGCCTGCAGTGCCGACGGCAGCGGATAGGGCTGCCACCAGTCCGGACGCGCCAGCGGGTCCTCGGCGTAGCGGCGCGATGCCAGCCGGTCCATCAGGCCGCTGGTCTCCAGGAGATACCAGTCCTTCCCCTTGGTCCGGGCAGCCCGGACCGTCTCCGTGATCGCGTCGTTGTACGCGTCGATCGCGTCGTCGACCTGCCGCGCCTGGTCCGCGGTGATGTTGGGGTCCCTGCCCTTGTCGAAGTCCTGGTCCTTGATCCACGGTCGGGTGTAGTAGGGGAAGTAGCGCGAACCGGGCTCGGTCTTGACCGCCACGCCGCGCGCCATCGGCGCGATGGTCACATGCGGAACCGTGCACCAGATGACGTGGCGCGCCTTGATCCCGGCGACTTGCGCGGCGACCTTGCGCAGCTCGGAGATGAAGTGCTTGGGCCGCCAGACCGTGAAGCGCCGCTTGGAGTCCAGGTCGTCGAAGCCGGAGTCCTCGCTCCACGCCACGCGGAGTTCGGTCACCGCCCGCAGCGCGTTGTTCGCCCCCAGGAAGACGACGAGAGTCTCGATGCCGTGCGGCGAGCCGGAGCCGTCGGTGTCCTTGCCGAGTTCGGCCGCCGCGCCCAACTGGGTCAGGGCGCCCGCGGTTTCGGGCTGGGTGGGCAGCACCCGCAGGGCGGCGCGCTCGCCGGCGTTCTGCACGATCTGGTTCACCAGATCGTCCTTCGGCACATCGATCCGCTTGCGGCACTCGTCCGCCGACTTCGACAGCGCGTCGCGCAGGTCCCACCCGAACACGGCAAGGTTGTGCATGATCGCCGTGGTCGAAGGCACCTTGCTGCCGGGCCCCCGCTCCCAGTAGTCCTCCACCCGGTCCATCACGTTGCGGGCCCGGAACAGGGCCAGCGGCACCTCCCACCAGTCCACGGTCCGCCCGTAGCGGTCCTCCAGGTCGCGCAGGAAGAACTCGAGGTTGAACGGCAGCCCGCCGAAGCCTCCGTAGAGGGGATAGCGGAAGCGCGGAAGCCATCCCAGCTCGTGCGCGATGATCGCCGGGTAGGACAGCCCCGTGTTGAAGACGGCCGCGCTCTGGAATCCCTGGGTCAGCGAATCCCCCACCGCGACCAGGCGGTGCCGGGGATCGCCGGCCCGGTTCGGACTGACCTCGACCCCCAGCTTCGGGTCGGTCACCGGCACCCGCGGGCTCTCGCGTTCGGAACTCCGCGGCCCTACACGACGTACGGAATCGCGCATGATCCCCCCTTGGCACACCACGGCGCACCGGCTGCGCCCTGGCGCGAGGTCAGTTCCTGCGTAGCAGAGCCCGGGCCCCGGCGGCAGATCTCCGACGGGAGATACGCAGAACTCGGTGCGGCCTATGAGGTGAATCACAGGCGTGGACTGTCACGGTTCGCGGGTCCGGGGTGTCTCGATGGGCGTCCGAAGAGAGGAGCGGGTCCATGACGACGCGTAAAGCTGGGGCCGGACATGGCTGAGGACGTGGCGGATGCTGCGGACGCCTTCAGCGAGCACCGCCCGCTGCTGTTCACCATCGCCTACGAGATGCTGGGCAGCGCCGCCGACGCCGAGGACGTCCTGCAAGAGAGCTACCTGCGCTGGAGCACGGTCGATCCGGCGGCCGTCGAACACCCGCGCGCCTACCTGGTGCGCGTGGTGACCCGGCAGTCCCTCAACCATCTGCGAGCGGTCAAGGCGCGGCGCGAGGACTACGTCGGCCCCTGGCTTCCCGAGCCGATCCGCACCGCCCCCGAGGTCAATGAGGACGCCGTCCTGGCCGAGTCGGTCTCGATGGCGATGATGCTGGTCCTGGAGACCCTCAACCCCACCGAACGCGCGGTGTTCGTCCTGCACGACGTGTTCGGCTACACCCACGGCGAGATCGCCTCCTCGGTCGGCAAGAGCGAAGTCACCGTCCGGCAGATCGCCCACCGCGCACGGGGGCACGTCCACGCACGACGACGCCGCTTCGAGCCCGACTCCGAAGCCACCCGCGCCATCGTCCGGCGTTTCCTCTTCGCGGCGACGACCGGCGAGATCCAGGGGCTGATGGACCTGATGGCGCCCGACGTCGTGGAGATCTCCGACGGCGGCGGCAAAGCCAGCGCGGCCCGCCGCCCGATCACCGGCCGCGACGAGGTCGCCCGCTTCACCCTCGGCGTGGCCCGCACCACCATCACCCCCGCGACCCGCATCGAGCACGCCCTGTACAACGGCATGCCCGCGGCGCTGTGCCGCACCGAGGGCGAACTCGACTGGCTGCTCGCCTTCGAGATCCACGACGGACAGATCACCGGCCTCTACGCCATGCGCAACCCGGACAAGCTGCACCGCGTCGAGACGGTGCGGCCACTCGACAGAGGAGAGACGCAGCCATGGAAACCATGACCGTCGAGCGCACCATCGACGCCCCGATCGACGAGGTGTTCGCCTGGCTCACCACGACCACCAACTACACGCGCTCGCCCCTGGTGCTGCGCTGCCGTCTGACCCGGCCCGGCAAGTCCGCGCCCTACGGGGTGGGCGCGGTGCGCAGCCACCTGTGGGCCATCGGCTGGCTCAGCGAGCGCATCACCCGCTACGAACCGCCCTACGTCACCGAGTACGTCGTCGACCGCAGCGTGCCGCCGTCCCGGCACGAACTCGGCCGCATGACATTCACCGAGACCGACGGCGGAACCCTGGTCAACTGGACCACCCGCGCCGAGATGCGCGCCCCATGGGTCGGCGCCTTCCTGACCCGCCACCTCGTACGCCCGATGATCACCGGCAGCTTCCGCAGCATCCTGGACGCCGCCGACACCGCACTGGCACGCCGACCCAGCCGGAACCGGGCCTGAGGACCGCAACGGTGCGCGTCTGCAAGGGTGTCCCCCATGGATTCCGCCGCGGGCACCGAGCCCGACCGCCACTACGACACCGGCACTCGGCTGGCCCGGTTCGCCGGCCGCATTCTGGTGGTCTGCCCGTCCTGCGGCGGCCGTGCGGCGGTCGTCCCCCGCCCCGGCCTGCCCGCACCCAATTACTCCACCGAGCTCCAGTTCCAGCCGCGGCGGCTGGCCTGCGGCGGGTGCGGGGCCGTTGCCGGCTGGGAACCCGAGGTGCGCGGCGCCGGTCTGGTCGGGGCCGTACTGGGCGGCAGTGAGGACCCCTTCTTCGGGCAGCCGCTCTGGCTGCAGACCCGCTGTGCCGGGGAGATCCTGTGGGCCTACAACGAGGAGCATGCCGCCGAACTGTCCGCCTATGTATGCGCCGGGCTGCGTGAGCGCAGCGCGGAGCGGCCGACGATGTCCCTGTACGCGCGGCTGCCGTCGTGGATGAAGCGCGCGGACAATCGCTCCGCCGTCCTGGCCGGGCTTGAGACGCTGCAGGCGCTGGCCACGCGGTCGGCGCCCGCCGAGCGTTCCGATGCCGCGTATGAGCGCGGCGACCGCTCCCGTGCGCGCAGCAGCATGTACTTCCGGGGCCGCCCCGATGAGGTACGAAGTCTTCTTTGAATCCTCCCCTCCCTGAAGGAAGGGGATTTCTGGCTCACGCTGCTCGGGTCCCCGGCGGGGATACGAGTCTGCTGCGATCGGCACCAGCCGGGACAAAACCTGCCCGGACCAGCATCACGTGCGCGGAGTTCTTGTCCCTGGGCGAGACCAGACCGCACGCCGTGCAGGTGTAGGTACGTTCAGAGAGAGGGAGACGATGCTTGGCTCTCGCATCGCAGGCCGCGCAGTCCATCGTGGTGTGCGCGGGATTGACCAAACACAGAGTCCTGCCGTGCTTGCGGGCCTGCTCGATCAACGCTGCCTTGGTGGCGCCGATCGCCGCATCAGCGGCCTTGCGGGCCATCGTCGACTTCGCCAGGAACCGGGGGCGGAAGTCTTCGACGGCGAGCGCGTCATGGTCCCGCACCACGTGCTTGGCCCACTTGCGTCCGGTGTCCTGACGCTGCCGGGCCACTTTCGCGTGCAGCTTGGCCGTCTGCCGCCTCGCCTGACGATAGCCCCCCGACGCGGACTGTCCTCGCTTCGGCTTCCTGCGGGCCATCTGCCGCTGATAGCGCGCCAGGCGCTGCGCGGCCCGTCTGCCGTGCTCGGCGTGCGGCAGGTCGTGCGTGTCGGAGGTGGTGGTGGCGGTCTCCTTCACGCCCCAGTCGATGCCGATCACCCGCCCCGTGACCGGCAGCGCCTCGGTCACCGCATCGACAACGAACGAGCAGTACCAGTGCCCCAACGCGTCCTGGTAGACCCGCACCGACGACGGCGCCTTCGGCAGCTGCCGCGACCACACCGGGCGCACGACGATCCCGCCCGCCAGATGCAGCCGCCCGTCCTTGAGACGGAATCCGCGCTGGGTGTAGTTCAGCGAGGGCCGCGCTTCGCGCTTCTTCTTGTGCTTCGGCAAGCCTGCCCGCTGCTTGATCGGCAGACGCGCCTTGATGTCCTTCAGCGCCTTGGCGCGGGACTTGGCGAAGTCGCGGATGAGTTGCTGCTGCGGAACGCTGGAGCCCTCCCGCAGCCAGACATTGGCCTGCCGGGCCCCGGTGAGCATCTTGTCCAGTCGCGCGGGACCGCACTTCTCCTGCTCGGCGTGCGCTTTCTTGGAG
>NZ_JBNNJZ010000527.1:0-5658 GCF_050270335.1 Streptomyces sp. NPDC059900 | reverse complement strand
TCTGTGGGGTGCTCTGGGGGGCTGTGACCGAGCCGGTCGGGGCCGTGATTACGGCTCTGCGGCGAGCCCGCCCGGATGGGCCTCGGCCTCGATCGCCGTCTCCGTGTCATCCGTGGGGAGGTGGCGGCAGCTGGGCGACGATCCGTGCGCCTCGGCGCGGATGCGCTGCTTCATCGTGGGCGGCAAGGACCGTTCGTACGCTGCTGCCCAGTAGGCCGCCAGTGGTGCCGTCATGGTCGGCGCGCTCTTGCATGATTCCGTGGCCTGCTGCACCGGCGTGGCCGCCGCTGCCGTCGTGGTGAATCCCAGCGTGGCGAAGAGTGCGAGGAAGGCGGTGATGAGCGTGGTCCACAGCTTCATGGCCTTGGAGCCGGTCATGGCTTCTCACTTTCGGGTTGGGCGATTTGCGTACTTTCCTCATGATGTGTATGTGGGGCCGGGAGTGGGGGACCGACGCTCGTGGCGCGTCGATGTTCAGATGAACACCACCCGAATGGCCGTAAAAGGGCCTTGAGGGGCCCGGGAGGGGCTCGGGTGAGGTCAGGAGCATCGAACATCCCAGCGGGCCGTGAGGCGGCAAGGGGGCGGTGATACCCGAATCGACTGCTGTGTCCGGAGCGGGAGTTGGGGTGGATCCAGGTCACCGATCGATATCGATCGGTGTGTATAGTCGGGCGCCAGAGGTCCCTTACGTCAAGAAAGACGAGGTCGCGCGGTGAAGAAGCTTCTCCTGGTCGCACTGGCCGCCATCGGCGGGCTCCTCGTGTACCGCCAGATCCAGGCGGATCGCGCCGAGCAGGATCTGTGGACGGAGGCGACTGACTCCGTGCCCACGGGTTCGTGAGTACAGACGACAGTCTCGTCACAGGGCCCCGGCCGCTTCTGCGGCCGGGGCCCTGTGCTGTCCGGATCTTTCCGTCCTCCTGTCTTCGCGTGCGCAAGCCGTCGCCTTGCGTGAGCAAAGGTTGTCGGGTGTCCGCGCGGGCATGAGTGGGCGGGACTGCTGGGTGTGGCATCGGGGAGGGGTGGCACGTGATGGGGCGGGTGTGCGGAGGCCGGGCGGCTCTGGCCGCGGGAGCGGCGCTGTGCGTGGGAGCGGCGCTGTGCGTGGTGACGGCACTGCCGGGAGCGGCCGCGGCTGCGGGAGGGCCGAGCCCGTACGTCTTCGCCGACCGGGCGCTGCCGGTCGAAGGCGCGAAGAAGAGCGCGGGCAGCGCGAGTCTGACGCCGGGGTCGACGTACAAGAGCTCCCTCGCGCGCGGCGGGAAGTTCTACTACCAGCTCCGACTCGATGCCACGGAGACCGTGTACGTCTCGGCCACCGCCGTCCCTGGGCCGGATTCCCGGGTTGTCTACGGAGACGGCGTCGAGGTGTCCTTACAGGACGCGAGCGGCAACAACTGCAACTCCCAGGACGCCCGTTTCGGCACGTCGCAGAGCCCGCGGCCCATCACCGCCTGGGCGGTACGGGAGGTCGGCCCCGCCGAGAACCGGTGCAAGGCGGCCGGCACGTACTACGTGGTGGTCGAGCGGAACACCCGGCCCGGATCCAGTACGGAAACGTGGGACACGGAGCTCCGGGTCGTCTCGGAGCCGGGAGTGGCCAAGGGCGCCTCCACGCTGCCGCCTGATTCGTGGAACTCCGCCTCGCCCACGCCTCCCGCAGGTGAGCGCACGGAACGCAGGGGCGGCACGGGTTACAACGACGCCCGTGCGCTGCGGGCGGGCGTCTGGGGGGACCGGATCGAGCCCGGCCAGACGCTCTTCTACCGCGTGCCGGTCGACTGGGGGCAGCAGATCTCCGCCAGTGCCGAGCTGGGCAGCGCGAGCGGAGGCCGGGACGAGTACGTCCCCGCGGCGCTCGTCATGTCACTGTCCAATCCACTGCGCGCCCGCGTCGACGAGGCCGACACGGCCTACGACGGCAAGCAGAGCACGGCCGCGCTGGATCCCCTGGCCCCCGTCGCGTACGAGAACCGCTACTCCCCGATCGACGGCGTGACCGGGACGCGGGTCGCCGGGTGGTACTACCTCGCGGTCCATCTCAGCCCGAAGGTCGCCGGACAGTTCGGCAAGAGGCCGCTGGATCTGACGCTGCGGGTGGGCGTCGACGGCAGTGCGAAGGAGGGGCCCGCGTACGCGGGGACGGCGCGGCCCGCGGACCTGTTCAGCGTCTCGGGGCGGGACGAGGAGGCCGCGGAGCGGGGCGAGACGGCTGCCGCGAGCGGCGGCGGCGGGGACGGGACCGCGAGCGGGAGCGGCAGTGGTGGCGGTTCCGTCGGCAGGGCCGCCATGAGGGTGGTCGCCGCCAGTGGATTCGGTGCCGGGGCCCTGATCCTGGTCATCCTGGGCGTGTGGACGCTGGTCGGGCGGCGACGGGCGGCCTGATTCAGGTCCCCCGGTCCGGTCTGCATTCAGGTCCCGGTCAGGTCTGCATTCAGCTCCCCGGTGCGGCCTGCGTTCAGGTCTGTGCCAGGGCCCAGAAGCCCACCGCGAAGCACACCAGTGCCGCAAGCAGCATCGGGATCGCCACCTTCGCGGGCGGCCCTCCCCGTTTCTGCCGCCGTCGCCGCGAAGCCGGCCGGCTCTGGAGCGGAGCCTGCGGGGCCTGCGGAGCCTGCGGGGTGTGAGCGGTGTACGGATGAGCAGCGGCCGGTGCGGGAGATGCGGGATGCGCCGGTGTCATCACAGAGGGTGACGGATCCTGCGTCGGTAACTGATGCCTCTGCAACGGGTGACTCGGTAACTGGTGACTCTGCAACTGGCCGAGGGCCTGAGCCGGTACTTGGACCGGGACCTGCGCCTCGTAAGGGGCGTCAAAGGGGACGTCGTAGGCGGAGTCGTACAGCGAAGGGACACGGGGGGACTGAGCGGGGGGCGGGGGAGGCGTCACCGGTTGCTGCGGCAGCGGCAGTTGCTGCGACGGCGGAGTCAGCGGTGGAGTGGGCGGAAGGCCTCCCGTCCGCGGTGCGGAGAGCGGCGGGGGCGGTACGGCGGGCGGTACAGCGGGCGGAGCGAAGTCCGGCTGCGGCGGGGCCGTCAGGGGTCCGTCGGGGCCGAAGCCCCGCGGAAGCGGGCCCAGTTGGTCGAAGATCCCGACGATCTCGTCGTCGGGCCCCGGCTCGGGCAGCAGCTCGACGGCCGCGTTCAAGTCCCTGCGCGCGCTCGTGGCGGTGCGGAACCGCTTGTTCGGATCCGGCTGGAGGAGCAGGGCGACGACCTGCCACAGCGGTTCCGGCACGCCCTGCGGCGCCCTTGGAGTGCCGTGATCGGCGAAATGCTCGACCAGAGCCTTGGTGTCCGGCTTGGCCCCTTGCAGCAGATGCAGGGCCACCAGGCCGACGGCGAAGAGGTCGGCCGGAAAGTCCGGCTCGGCACCCATCATCTGCTCGGGAGCGAAGTAACCGGGCGTCCCCACCACGTAGTCGGCCTCGGTCAGGCGTGGCTCGCCCTTGCGCATCGAGATGCCGAAGTCCGAGAGCCGCAGGTGCGGCCGTGCGTTGCCGGTGACTTCGAGCAGGATGTTGGCCGGTTTGATGTCACGGTGCACGACCCCCTCGGCATGCACAGCCGCCAGACCGGAGAGCAACTGGTCCAGGAGCGTGCAGACCAGGCGGGGCGGCAACGGGCCGTAGTCCCCGATGACATGAGCCAGCGAGCCGCCGGCGACCAGGGCCATGGTGAACAGGACCTTGTCGTCGTCGGCGGCCCAGCTGGCGGGCGCGAGCACATGGGGGTGGTCGATCCGCAGCGCCTGCTCGCGCACGAAGCGCAGCAGCGTGTGCGCGTCGCGCTGTTGCAGGACCTTGGCGGCCACATAAAGGCGTCGCCGGTGGTCCCAGGCGCGCCAGACCGCTCCTACTCCCCCGCGGCCGATCGGGTCGACCAGTTCGTAGCGGCCGGCGAAGACCTCACCCATGGTCGCGCATTGCTTCCTCTCCGGGCCGCCCGGTGGCCCGGCCGGCGGCTCAGTTCTGGTGCGCCTCGTAGTGGGCGACCGCGTCCGCGGTGCGTCCGGCGCCGTACACCCGGAGGAACTCTGCCAGTTCCGGGTGGGTCGGGGCGAGGGAGTCCGCGGCATCGATGATGTCGCCCGCCGCCGCGACGGAACGCAGCAGTGACTGGATTTCGCGCACCACACGCTTCACCGTGGGCGCACCCGAAGGCAGCGGCGACTGCGCGGTGTTGGTCAGGACGGAGCCGCCCTGGGATTTCCTGATCTCGTCCATGCGGTCGGTGGCCTCGGCGGCGCTCACACTGCCGTCGGCGACCTGGCCCGCCAGCTCCTGGAGGAGCTGCACGCGCTGGACGACCGCAGGGTTGCCGATCTTGGCGCGCTGCCCGCTCATCAGCTGGGACAGCATGGGCGCGGACAGACCGAGGACGCCGGCGAGGCGTGCCTGGTTGAGGCCCAGATCATCGATGAGACGGCGGAAGAGCGCCCCCAGCGGCTCCCCGTACCAGTTCCGCTGGAGCTCTCGTGCTCTCGCGGTCGTCTCTTGTTGTGCGGCGTCCATTGCGTCTCCCCATCGCTTCCCCAAAAAACCGTGGTTCGCTGCCGCGAACCACGCCGAGCATCTTACGGAGCGTGGTCGTTCACCGGGACCCCCAATCCTTTTGCGAGATCTGGGGGGTGACCCGGTACTCTGGTCTGCGTTGCCCACCGGAGCGGGATTCTTCCGGATGGGTGCGCCGTTTTCGGGGCCTTAGCTCAGTTGGTAGAGCGCTGCCTTTGCAAGGCAGATGTCAGGAGTTCGAATCTCCTAGGCTCCACAGGAACGCCGTAGGGCGGACCACCTCACCGGTGGTCCGCCCTACGGCGTTGTTCGTGCTTCCGCGCAGGTAAGCGCGGGTGGCGCAGCCAGGCGCCGGGTCAGCGCAGGTCGTCGCGCTCCGACGCCTCGGACTCGGCCTGCTTGGCCTGGACCTCGGGGTCGAGGGAGGCCTGACCGCTGCCGTCGACCGAAGTCAGCGGCGTGCTGTCGGGGACCTCCGTCGCGGCCGGCGGCTCGACGAGCCAGTCCGGGTTCGCCTGCTTGTCCCACCACTTCCATGCGGCGATCGCGCCGCCCGCCACGATGCCGGTGACGACGAGAACCTTGGCCAGGCGCCCGGCGCGAGCCCGGCGGTTGTGCTTGCGGGTCAGCCGCCGGATCTCCTTGGGAGACACCTCGCCGCGCAGGGCGGACAGCGCCGCGGACCCGCGGGACGCCGCCTCCTCACGGACGGGCTGGGCGGCGGCCACGGCGCTCTCGATCCGCGGCTTCGAATAGTCGGCGGCCTGCCGGGCTGCCTCACGGGCCTGCGCGGCTGCCTTGCGGGTGCGGACAGCGGCTTCGTGCGCGGCGTGGTCGACCTTCGGCGGCACGTGCGCACGGGCCTGCTCGATGCGCGGGCCGACATGAGCGCCGTACTGGACACGGGCTTGCTCGGCGGCCTGCGACACCTTGGGCGCGAGCCGTACGCGGGATTCGTGCGCGTAGTGGACGGCCTGGTCCTTGGCCGTGCCGGCGTAGGGGGCCACCGCCTCCGCGGCATGCCGCACGCTGTCCCTCGCCGAACCGGTCGCGGCGCGCACGCTGTCGATGCGGGTCACGGGATCCTCCTCCTCGGTGGCTTATAGGTATGTCACCTTTCCACCCTTTACAGGATCATGCC
>NZ_JBNNJZ010000526.1:0-5697 GCF_050270335.1 Streptomyces sp. NPDC059900 | reverse complement strand
GTCGGGGCCCGCGTAGGGGACCAGGACGGAGTCGCCGGAGGCGACCTTGCCGCTGTCCCAGACGTCGGGCTTGGCCAGGCGCCCCGGGGAGGTGGCCACGCGGACCTGGTAGGCGGTCTGCTTCTGCCCCTGCCCGGCGGACGCCAGCGGCCAGCTGAGCCTGGGGCGCGGCACGTCGAGACCGAGGGGGTGTCTCACGTACTCGACGGTCGGCTTGGTCACGCGCAGGGAGCGCGCCCCGGCGGACGGGGCGGCATGGGCCGCCGGAACGGCCCCGCCGGCCACCGCCGTTCCCAGGGCGGCCGTGGCGGTGGTGCTGAGCAGTCGTCTTCTGCTGATCACAACTCGACTCCGTAACGACTCGACGATGAATCGTTTCACGAGAGGCGAAACTAGGTAGATCGCCGGTTGCTGTCAAGAGGCCGCAACCGCCTGGCCCTTGGTAAATCGAATGGCGACAGGATTTTCAAGTCACGCCCATTGACGCCGCAGTTGGTGCGGGTTTAGCTTCCCTGGAAATTGATTGAAACCTTTCACGCCGGGTGTCCACTGAGTGACTCAGTGACTCCCGATGACACCTCCCTTGCTTTCGCAGCCAGAAGCCGCATGCCCTTCGTGACCGATCGGTGCTACCTATGAGAGAGCCCCCCGTCCTTGCCGTGCAGGGCCTGAGCAAGTCCTTCGGGGCCGTGCGCGCCCTGCACGACGTCTCCCTGGAGCTGTATGCCGGTGAGGCGCACGCCCTCGCGGGCGAGAACGGCGCAGGGAAATCCACCCTCATCAAGACCCTCGCCGGGGTCCACCGGCCGGACGCGGGGGAGCTGTCGCTCGACGGGTCCCCGGTCGTCTTCCACGGCCCCGGGGACGCCAGGGACGCGGGCGTCGCCGTCATCTACCAGGAGCCGACGCTCTTCCCCGACCTCTCCGTCGCGGAGAACATCTTCATGGGGCGCCAGCCCCGGCGCTCGCTCGGCCGCGTCGACCACAAGGCCGTGCACGCCGCCGCCGAGGCGCTCTTCAAGCGCCTGGCCGTGGACCTCGACCCCGAACAGCCCGCACGCGGCCTCTCCATCGCCGACCAGCAGATCGTAGAGATCGCCAAGGCGCTCTCCTTCGACGCGCGGGTCCTGATCATGGACGAGCCGACCGCGGCCCTCACCGGCAGCGAAGTGGCCCGCCTCTTCGGCGTGGTGCGCACCCTGCGCGAACAGGGCGCCGCGGTGCTCTTCATCTCGCACCGCCTCGAAGAGATCTTCGAGCTGTGCCAGCGCGTCACCACGCTGCGGGACGGCGGCCTGATCGCCAGCGAGCCGCTCGACGGACTGACCGAGGACGACCTCGTACGCCGCATGGTGGGCCGCGACCTCGACGAGCTCTACCCGAAGCAGGACACCCGGGTCGGCGACGTCGCGCTCAGCGTCCGCAGGCTGACCCGCGAGGGCGTCTTCACCGACGTCTCCTTCGACGTGCGGCGCGGCGAGATCGTCGGCCTCGCGGGGCTCGTCGGCGCCGGGCGCAGCGAGGTCGCGCGGGCCGTGTTCGGCGTCGACCGGTGGGATGCCGGCACGGTCGAGGTGCAGGGCAAGGCACTGGTCAACGGCGCCCCCAGCACCGCCATGGCGGCCGGGCTCGCGCTCGTCCCCGAGGACCGGCGGGCGCAGGGCCTGGTGATGGACATGTCCATCGAGCGCAACATCGGGCTCACCGGACTGCGGACGACGGTGCGCGCGGGCCTCATGGACCGCGGCGCCGAACGCAGCCGCTCGCTCGACTGGGCGGTGCGGCTCCAGGTCAAGTACGCGCGGATCGCCGACGCCGTCGGCACCCTGTCCGGCGGCAACCAGCAAAAGGTCGTCCTCGCCAAGTGGCTGGCCACCGAGCCGCAAGTCCTGATCGTGGACGAGCCCACCCGCGGCATCGACGTCGGCACCAAGGCCGAAGTGCACCGGCTGCTCTCCGAACTCGCCGGCCAGGGGGTCGCGGTCCTGATGATCTCCTCCGACCTGCCCGAGATCCTCGGCATGGCCGACCGGGTCCTCGTCATGCACGAAGGACGGCTCACCGCCGAGATCCCGCGCGCGCGGGCGACCGAGGAGTCCGTGATGGCCGCCGCCACCGGGAGGACGGCATGAGCGTGACCACGCAGAGCCCGGCACCCGCCGTCGACCCGGAGAAGGCCGCGGGCACGCGCCTGGTCGACCGCGTCTTCAAGATGCGCGAACTGGCCATCCTCCTGGTCTTCCTGGTGATGATCGGCATCACCCAGGCCGGCAACAGCGAGTTCCTCTCCGAGCAGGGCATCAAGGACCTGCTCCTGAACGCGACCATCCTCGTGCTCGTCGCGACGGGGCAGGCCCTGGTCGTGATCACCCGCAACGTCGACCTGTCGGTCGGCTCGACGCTCGGGATCAGCGCCTTCGCCGCGGGCAACTACCTCCAGGGCGGCGGCAACTCAACGGTCGCGATCCTCCTGGCGGTCGCGCTCGGCGTCGGCTGCGGGCTGCTCAACGGGGCGCTGGTGAGCCTGGGCCAGGTGCCCGCGCTCGTCGTCACGCTCGGCACCCTCTACATCATCCGGGGCATCGACTCGATCTGGGTCGGCTCCCGGCAGATCACCGCGTCCGACCTGCCGGACGGTTTCGTCGACTTCGGCTCCGGCGGCATCTCGGCCGTGCCGTACCTGGCGCTGATCGCGCTCGCCGTCCTGGTCGCGGTCGCGTACTACCTGCGGCACTTCGGCGGCGGACGCGAGCTCTACGCGCTGGGCTCCAACCCCGAGGCCGCGCGCCTGGCGGGCATCCCGGTGCGCAAGCGCATCCTCGCCGCCTACACCGCCTGCGGAGCGCTCGCCGGACTCGCCGGGGCGCTCTACCTGGCCCGCTTCGGCAACGTCGACTCCGCCACCGGCAACGGCTACGAACTCACCGTCGTCAGCGCCGTCGTGGTCGGCGGCGTCGTGTTCACCGGCGGCTCCGGCAGCGTCTACGGGGCGGCCCTCGGTGCCCTGCTCCTCACGTCCATCAACAGCGTGCTGCCCGCCCTCGGCGTCAGCTCGGTGTGGGTGCTCGCCATCAACGGCGTGCTGCTCGTCCTGGCCATCGCCGTCGACCGGATCGTCGCCCTGCGCGTCGCCGAGGCCCTGAAGAAGAGGAACGCCCGCCATGGCTGACTCCAACCGGCTCGACGTCATGCGTGCCGTCCGCTGGGACACCGTCGTCGGCGCACTCCTGGTGGTGCTCCTCCTGATGTCGTTCTCCTTTGTGGACGGTTTCGGCAACGCCCTCAACCTGTCGTTCCTCATCGGCAACACGCTGCCCATCGCCCTGATCGCCCTCCCGATGACGCTCCTGGTCGTCTCCGGAGAGATCGATCTGTCGGTCGCCTCCACGGCGGGGCTCTCCGGAGCGGTGATGGGCGCCCTGTGGAACGCCGGCATGGCCATCGAGACGATCATTCCGCTCGTGCTCCTGCTCGGAGTGCTCTGCGGCCTCGTCAACGGTCTCCTGGTGACCCGCCTCGGGCTGCCCTCGCTCGCCGTGACCATCGGCACCATGGCCGCCTACCGGGGCATCGCGCAGATCGTTCTCGGCTCGGACGCCGTGACCGACTTTCCCGCGCAGTACCTGGACTTCGCGGCAGGACGCATCGGTGACACCTTCCTGCCGTACGCGTTCCTGCCCTTCCTCGCGCTGCTCGCGATCGCCGTCCTGGTCCTGCACGCCACCCCCTTCGGGCGCTCGCTCTTCGCGATCGGTGCCAACGAGGAGGCCGCGCGGTTCGCCGGTGTGCGCGTCAAGCGGCACAAGCTGTGGCTGTTCGTCGCCACCGGGCTCATGGCCTCGCTCACCGGCGTCTTCTGGGCCCTGCACTACGCCAGCGCCCGCTACGACAACGCCACCGGGCTCGAACTGTCCGTCGTCGCCGCCGTCCTGCTCGGCGGCATCGACTTCGACGGCGGCAAGGGGACGCTCGGCGGCGCGATCGCCGGAGTCTTCCTGCTCGGCGGCCTGCAGAACGCGATGAGTCTGCTCAACGTCTCCGCGCAGTCGCAGATCGTCGTCACCGGCGTGCTGCTCGTGGTCTCCGTGCTCGGGCCGCGCGTGGCCCGGCAGATCGCCGTCGCCCGGGCGGGCCGCCGCGCCGCGGCTCCGGTCCGCTGACCCCTCGTACCCCCGAACACGTCCGAAAGGGACCAACGATGCTCTCTGTCCGCCGATCCGTCCGCCGACCCGTCCGGCGCTCCGCCCTCACCCGCGCCTGTGTGACCCTGGCCGCCGTCACCTCGCTGGCCCTCACGGCCACCGCCTGCGGAGGCACCACCAAGGAGTCCTCGAAGAACGACGACGCGGGCAAGGCCTCGAACGCCAAGGCCGACCCGGACGCGGTCACCAAGAAGGGCCTGACCGTCGCCTTCCTGCCCAAGCAGGTCAACAACCCCTACTTCACCGTCGCCGACAAGGGCGGCGAGCAGGCGCTCAAGAAGCTCGGGTCGTCCTACAAGGAGACGGGCCCCAACAGCGCCACCGACACCAGCGGACAGGTCTCCTACGTCAACACGCTCACCCAGCAGCAGGTCGACGCCATGGCCGTCTCCGCGCAGGACCCCGGCGCCCTGTGCACCGCCCTCAAGCAGGCCATGAAGAACGACATCAAGGTCGTCACCTACGACTCGGACACCAACCCCGGCTGCCGTGACGTCTTCGTCTCGCAGTCCAGCGCCGAGGCGCTCGGCCGCACCCAGGTGGAGCTCCTTGGCGAGCAGCTCGACTACAAGGGCGACATCGCGATCCTCTCCGCCGCGCAGACCGCGACGAACCAGAACACCTGGATCGGCTACATGAAGAAGGAGCTGAAGAAGCCCAAGTACAAGAACATGAAGCTGGTCAAGACCGCCTACGGCAACGACGACGCCCAGCAGTCCTTCCAGCAGACCCAGGGACTGCTCCAGGAGCACCCGAAGCTGGCCGGGATCATCTCCCCGACCACCGTCGGCATCAAGGCGGCCGCCCAGTACCTCTCGGGATCGAAGTACAAGGGAAAGGTCAAGCTCACCGGCCTCGGCACGCCCAACGACATGCGCCAGTACGTGAAGAACGGCACTGTCGAGGGCTTCGAACTGTGGGACCCCGCCAAGCTCGGCGCGCTCGCCGCGCACACCGCCGTCGCCCTGAAGTCCGGCCAGATCACCGGCAAGAAGGGCGAGACGTTCAAGGCGGGCGAGCTCGGCCGTTTCACCATCGGTGACAAGGGAGTCGTCGATCTCGGCGAACCGACCGTTTTCGACAAGGACAACATCGACCAGTACAAATTCTGAGGGGATCGCAGAGCGGTGCACCAGACACCGCACGGGCAACGGAACAAGGGGACGCATGGTCGGCATCAAAGACGTGGCCAAGCACGCCGGTGTGTCGGTGGGCACGGTGTCGAATGTGATCAACCGCCCGGACGTGGTCTCCGAGGAGACCCGCCACCGGGTGCAGTCCGTCATCGACCGGCTCGGTTACGTGCGCAGCGAGTCCGCACGGCAGCTGCGCGCGGGGCAGAGCCGCATCATGGCGCTCCTCGTGCTCGACATGGGCAACCCCTTCTTCGTGGACGTCGCGCCCGCGTGCCAGCGGGCCCCGCGCGACCCCGGGCGCAGCCTCAATACTAAGTCATAAAAACAAATGTAGATGACGACGATTACTATGGTGTTGA
>NZ_JBNNJZ010000525.1:0-5699 GCF_050270335.1 Streptomyces sp. NPDC059900 | reverse complement strand
AGCCCGACCACCGCCCCGTCAGGGGCGCGGGGAACTGCGCGACCAGCCCCCACCGGCCCCGCAGATCACCACACGTCCCGGCAGAGGGCCTACACCCTGCCCGAGGGAACCCGCCGGGGAGCAGGCTGCTCGGCCGCCACAGGCTCGCCGTGAGAGATACGGGGCAGCCACGAAAGCCCCCGCGGCGTCCGCCAGTTCCGCTCCCCGAGGAGCGCCATCAGGGACGGCAACAGCACCATCCGTACGACCGTCGCGTCCAGCAGGACCGCCACGCCCAGGCCCACGCCCATCTGCTGCATGTCCTGCATGGACAGGGTGCCGAAGACCGCGAAGACCGCCACCATGATCACGGCCGCTCCCGTCACCGCGCCCGCGGTGCGCGTGATGCCCTCGCGGATCGCCGCGCGGTTGTCCAGGCCCCGGTCCCGTGCCTCGCTGATCCGGGAGACCACGAACACGTGGTAGTCCATCGACAGGCCGAAGAGGACCACGAGGACGAACAGCGGCATCCAGTTCTCGATCGCCCCCACCTGCTCGGAGCCGATCAGTTCCGCGCCCCAGCCGTGCTGGAAGACCGCGGTCATCACGCCGTAGGCCGCGCCCACCGAGAGCAGGTTGAGGGCGATGGACGTCACCGCGATCACCGGCGAGCGGAAGCTGAAGAGCATCAGCAGGAACGTCACCGCCGCGATGAAGGCGAACACCGGCACGATGCCCTTGCTGAGCTGGTCGCTGAAGTCCACGGAGTCGGCGAGGTCGCCGCCGACGTACGCCTGCGCGTCCAGACCGTCGAAGGCGGCGGGCACCACGTCGTCCTTGAGTTCGCCGAGGGCCTTCTTGGCCTCGGCGCCGGTGCCGTCACCGGGCAGCGGTACGTGGATCTCGGCCACGCCCGCGTTCTTGTGGACGGTGAGCTCGGCACCCTTGCCCGCTTCCCGCACCACCTCGGCCAGCGCCTCGCGCATCTCCTTCGACCCGATGCCGGCGGCCTCGTCCGCCTTGACGACGACCCGGGCCGGGGCGGGACCGCCGGGGAACTCCTTGGTGATCTCCCGGAACGACACCGAGAGCGGGGCGTTTGAGCCGAACTGCTTCTCCAGGCCGAGCGCTTCGGTCTTCATGCCGGCGGCCGGCGCCGCGAGGGCGAGCAGCAGGGCCACCGAGGCGACGGCGAAGAGCTTCGGCGCGGCGAGCACGGGACGGAGGATCTTGCGCGCGATGCCGCCGCTGGCGTGCGCGCCCTTCTTGCTCCTGCGGTTGAGGAAGGGGATGCGCCCCGCGTTGATCCGGTCGCCGAGCGCGGAGAGCAGCGCGGGAAGCACCGTGACCGAGCCGAGCATGGCCACGCAGACCACCAGGATCGTGGCGACCGCGAAACCCTTGAAGAGCAGCAGCCCGGACAGGAACATGCCCGCCATCGCGACCATCACCGTCAGGCCGGAGACCAGGACGGCCCGCCCGCTGGTGGCGGCGGCGATCCGCAGCGCGGTCTCCGCGTCATGCCCCGCGGCCCGTTCGTCCCGCTCGCGCCGCAGATAGAACAGGCAGTAGTCGACGCCGACCGCGAGCCCCATCAGGAACATCACCGAGTACGTCGTCTCGAACAGGTGCAGCTGATGGCTGGCGAGCGAGAGCAGGCCGAAGGCGGCCACGCACGCGGTCAGCGCGAGCCCGACCGGAAGCAGCGCCGCGACCACGGCGCCGAAGGCGACCAGGAGGATGCCGAGCGCGAGGGGCACCGCGGTGAACTCGGCCTTGGCGAGGTCGTCCGAGAGCAGGTCGCCGAGCTGCTTCTCGGAGCTGGCGTCGCCGAACTGGTAGACGGAGATGCCCTTCCCCGCACCGTCGTCCTTCGCCTTCTGCACCGCGTCGAGCACCGGCTGGACGCGGTCGGCGGCCTCGTCGGACGCGCCCTTCATCTCGAAGCGCAGCAGCGCGTCCTTGCGGTCCTCGGAGGGCAGCGGCGCCTGCATCCCGCGGGTCTCGCCGGTCGCCGTAAGCGCCTTGGAGAGGTCGCTCGCCGCGTCCCGCCAGCCGTCCGCGGTGCGGGAACTGACCATGACGAGCTCACCGGCGGGCTCCTCGACGCCCGCGTCGTCCAGGATCTCGGCGGCCCGGCCCGAGTCGCCGACCCCCATCTCGTCGTCGGACGCGGTGACCATGCCCGAGGCCCCGCCGATGGTCGTGGCGAGCACGACGAAGAGCAGCCAGCCGAGGATGGCCGTCTTGCGGTGGTGGGCACTCCACACACCGAGTCGTGCCGCGAGGTTTGGCCTCATGGCTTTTTCGCCCCCATAAGTAAGCGTCGGATAAGCCGGTTGATGACGGGGACAACGCTAGAAATCCGGGGCCTGCCCACCCAGCCGCCGAAGCCCCCACTGTCCGAAGCACAGGGCGAGGTGCGGGGGTGTCGTCAGGTACACCCCGCGCTCGGGTGCCGGGGCCAATGACCGGCGCACGCCCCGGCGGCGAGAATGTGGTCATGCGACCGGAAGAGATGGGGATCAGAAAATGACGAGGGTCCGTGCGTCCTTGATCGCGGCAGCCCGCGGGCTCTACCTGGCGATCGCCACGCTCGCCGGGTCGATCACGCTCTTCGTGCTGTCGGTCGTCTCGATCGCCCTCATCGTGATCGGCGTCGGCGTCTTCACGACCCCGCCGCTCCTGACGGCCGTACGCAAGTGGGCGGACCTGCGCCGCGCCCAGGCCGGCGCGTGGTCGGGCGTACAGATCCCCACTCCCTACCGCCCGTTCCCCCCGGACCTGCGCCGGGGCATCACCGGGATAGTGGAGCGCAACTCCCTGCTCCTGAAGGACCCGGCGACCTGGCGTGACCTGCAGTGGCTGCTCGTCGACATGACCGCGGGCTTCGTCACGGTGATCTTCGCGCCGGCGCTGGTCCTCTACCCCGTGTACGGCTATGTCCTCGCCCTCGGCGTATGGGAGCCGATCGTCAACGCGGGCGGCGGAGACTGGTACGGCTTCGTCCACGTCACCTCGCAGAGCACCGCCAACATGGCCGCGCTGCTCGGCACCTCGATCGGCGTCGTCGCCCTCTTCGCTCCCCCGCACATCCTGCGCGGCCACTTCCTGCTCGCCAGGACCTTGCTGGCCCCCACCACCTCCATGCGGGAGCGCGAACTGGCCCGGCGCGTCGACCGGTTGACCGAGACCCGGCACGACGCCGTGGACTCCTCCGCCGCCGAACTGCGCCGCATCGAGCGGGACCTGCACGACGGCGCGCAGGCCCGTCTGGTCGCGATGGGCATGGACCTCGGCACCATCGAGGCGATGATCGAGAAGAACCCGGCAAAGGCCAAGGAGATGATCGCCAAGGCCCGGCAGAACTCCGGCGAGGCGCTGACCGAGCTGCGTGACCTGGTCCGCGGCATCCACCCGCCGGTGCTCGCCGAGCGCGGCCTCGGCGACGCGGTGAAGGCCCTGGCGCTGCGGCTTCCGGTGGAGACCGAGGTGGACGTGGAGCTCGCCGGGCGCGCGGACGAGCCGGTGGAGTCGGCGGCGTACTTCGCGGTGAGCGAGGCCCTGACCAACACCATCAAGCACGCGGGCGCGGACCGCGTCTGGGTCGACATCCACCACACGGACGGCCATCTGCGCATCGCGGTCACCGACAACGGCAAGGGCGGCGCGTCCGTCGGGGCGGGCTCCGGGCTGAGCGGGATCGAACGCCGACTCGGTACATTCGACGGCGTACTTGCCGTCAGCAGTCCCGCGGGCGGTCCGACCATGGTGACCATGGAGATCCCTTGCGAGTTGTCCTAGCCGAAGATCTCTTCCTGCTGCGTGACGGTCTGGTCCGGATGCTGGAGGCATTCGACTTCGAGATCGCCGCCGCAGTCGAGACCGGGCCCGAACTCACCGAGGCCCTCGCGGAGTTGGAGCCGGACGTCGCCGTGGTCGACGTCCGGCTTCCGCCGTCCCACACGGACGAGGGTCTCCAGTGCGCGCTCGCCGCGCGGCGGGCACGGCCGGGACTTCCGGTGCTCGTGCTCTCCCAGCACGTGGAGCAGCTGTACGCGCGCGAGCTGCTCGCCGACGGGAACGGCGGGGTCGGCTATCTCCTCAAGGACCGGGTCTTCGACGCCGACCAGTTCATCGACGCCGTACGCCGGGTCGCCTCGGGCGGCACCGCGATGGACCCGCAGGTCATCCAGCAGCTCCTGTCGCGCCGGTCGGCGGACCAGCCGCTCGGCAAGCTGACGCCCCGCGAGCGCGAGGTGCTCGAACTCATGGCGCAGGGACGGTCGAACGCGGCAATCGCGGCGGAGCTCGTCGTGACGGAGCGGGCGATCGCCAAGCACACGTCCAACATCTTCGGAAAGCTGGACCTCTCGGTCTCCGACGACGACAACCGGCGGGTTCTGGCCGTACTCGCCTATCTGGACCAAGGACGCTGAGAAGATCGCCCGCGGGAATCCCGGGGAATCCCGCGCGTGATTGAACGGGGTCGGCTCCTGTTGCGTACGTAGTCCCATGGGACGCACACCACGACGCACATCAAGAAAACGATCAAAACTCGCCGGGCGCGCCATCGCCGCCTCGGCGGCGCTAATCCTGGGCGGCGGCGGAATGGTCGCGGTGAATGTCTACGCGAACGCCGGGGAAAGCTCCGATTCGCCGTCCGCCAGGACACAGGCTGGCGACTGGCGCGGCAGAATGGGGCTCGCGACCATCAGCTGCCCGGATGTCGGCACCCGCCTCTCGGACGTACCGGACAGTGCCCGCGCGGACGTCGACCGGCGGCTCGCGGAGCTCGACACCCAGATCACCGCCGCGTACGAGAAGTTCTCCGACGCCCGCAGCGCCGAGCAGGCCAAGGCCGTGCTCGGACCCCTCGCGGAGCAGCGGCGGCCGACCATCGAGGGCATCGGCTCCTCGATCGGCCGGGCGGGCGGCAAGCCGCCGCGGGGCATGGACGGCATGGCGCCGTGCACCATGCGGGCCGACGACGCGGCCGGGCAGCAGCCGCCGCAGAACGGGGACAACGGCGGCGACGGCCAGCAACCCCCGCAGGACGGCGGCGGGCAGGAACAGCCCCCCGGTGACGGAGGGGACCAGCAGCAGCCGCCGGACGACGGCGACGGCCAGCAGCAGCCGCCGGACCAGCAGAACGGCAACGGACCCGAGGCCGCCGACTTCGTCGACATCAACTCCGTCCAGCCCAACGTCAACCGCCCCGGCAACCGGCGCGGCGCCTCGCGCGGCACCTTCACCACGAAATGCGGGACGAACGAGAACGGCAAGTTCAATCCGGACAATGTCATCGCCGCACCCGGCGTGAGCAATGGCGCTCACCATATGCACGATTACATCGGAAATCAGGCCACGGACGCCTTCTCCAGCGACGAGGATCTCGCGAACGGCGACACCACGTGCCGCAATCAGGGAGACAAGTCCACCTATTACTGGCCGGTCCTGCGGCTCCAGAACGGAGAGGACGAGAACGACGTCGGCGCGGACGGCGGCGGCAAGGACCAGAATGTCGGCCAGATCCAGACCCCGACCTCGGTCACGCTGAAATTCGCCGGGAATCCGCGGAGCAAGGTCGTCGCGATGCCGCGCTTCCTGCGCATCATCACCGGTGACGCCAAATCGCTCACCAACGGTGACGCGAACGCCAACGCCTCCTGGAGCTGCACCGGTTTCGAGGACCGGCAGCTGAAGGACAAGTACCCGAT
>NZ_JBNNJZ010000524.1:0-5700 GCF_050270335.1 Streptomyces sp. NPDC059900 | reverse complement strand
CTCCAGACCCGTACTCCTCCTGTCCGGACCCGTGCTCCGTCCGCCCGAGCGCCTCCCCGCACGCCTTGATGTACGCGCCGACCAGCGGGCGCCCGTCCTCGCCCGCGCGCCAGGCCAGCGCGAACCGGCTCGGCGTGATGCCCCGCACGGGCCGCGTGACGACACCGCCGAGGGTGATCAGCGGTGCGTTGCCCGCCGCCACCAGGCAGATGCCGCGGCCGTCCACCAGCGCCTCGTACGTCTCGTCGGTACTGGCGACCTCCGCCCCGATCCGGGGCGGGCGGCCCGCGCGGGCGTCGATCGCGAGCCAGTAGTCCCGCAGCGTGCCCGCGCTCCCGGGCAGCGCGAGGAAGGGCTCGTCGGCGAGGTCGGCGAAGTCGACCTCGTCCCGGTCGGCGAGGCGGTGCGTTTCGGGCAGGGCGACACGGCGCGGTTCCTCGGCGACCACCACCCACGCGTAGCGCTCCATGCCGGGTAGCGGCAGCCAGATGAAGGCCACGTCCGCGGTGCCGTCGGCAAGGCCCGCGCTCGGGTCGTCCCAGCCCACCTGCCGCAGCCGGATCACGGCCGCCGGATGGGCCTCGCTGAAGCGGGACCGCACCGCGGGCAGGAGTCCGCCGCGGGCGGGCCGCGTACTCATGCCCACCGATAGCGTGGCCCGCTCCTCGGTCTTCGCGCGCTCCACCGCCTCGGAACCCGAGTGCCAGCTTTCGAGCACCTGCCGGGCATGCGGCAGTAGTGCGGCGCCCACGGAGGTGAGCCGCACGCCCCGGTGGTCGCGCACGAAGAGGTCCGCGCCCAGCTGCCGTTCCAGTGCCCGTATCTGCTTGCTCAGCGCGGGCTGCGAGACGAACAGCCGCTCGGCGGCCCGCGTGAAGTGCAACTCCTGCGCCACCGCCACGAAGTAGCGAAGATCCCTGCTGTGCACGTCCCTGCCGTGAAGGTCCATAACCATCAGCTATCACGTCAGGTCTTGGACGGGCCACCCGCCTCCGCCACAGGATGAACAGCAGAGCCGGGAACGAACCAACCGGCTGACATGAAGAGGGAGTTCAAGATGTCGAAGGTATGGCTCGTGACGGGCGCGAACAGCGGCTTCGGCCGGGCGATCACCGAGGCGGCCGTCGCCGCGGGCGGCGTGGTCGTGGCCACCGCACGCAACGCCTCCGCCCTGGACGACCTGGTGGCCGCCCACCCCGACCAGGTCGAGGCCCTCACCCTGGACGTGACCGACACCGCGGGCATCGAGGCCGCCGTGCGCGACGTCGCCGACCGGCACGGGCGCATCGACGTCCTGGTGAACAACGCGGGGCGCAGCCACGTCGGCGCCCTGGAGGAGGACTCGGACGCCGAACTGCGCTCCCTGTTCGACGTGCACGTCTTCGGCCCTGCCGCGCTGACCCGCGCCGTCCTTCCGCACATGCGGGCCCGGCGCTCGGGAGCGATCGTGCAGATGAGCAGCATGGGCGGCCAGATGTCCTTCGCGGGCTTCTCGGCGTACAGCGCAACGAAGTTCGCCCTGGAGGGGATGTCGGAGGCGCTGGCCCAAGAGGTGGGGCCGCTCGGCATCAAGGTCCTGGTCGTGGAGCCCGGCGCGTTCCGCACCGGACTGTTCGGCAACACCACCGCGAGCCCCGTCGAGATCCCGGACTACGCACAGACGGCGGGCGCCACCCGCGCGATGGTCGCGGGCGGCGACGGCGAGCAGCCCGGCGACCCGGCGAAGGCAGCCCTTGCGATCATCGCCGCCCTCGACGCGGACGACACCCCGCTGCGCCTGCCGCTCGGCGAGGACTCCGTGG
Organism: Streptomyces sp. NPDC059900; assembly: GCF_050270335.1. Lineage (NCBI taxonomy): Bacteria > Bacillati > Actinomycetota > Actinomycetes > Kitasatosporales > Streptomycetaceae > Streptomyces > Streptomyces sp. NPDC059900. The sequence goes on along the minus strand of NZ_JBNNJZ010000524.1, from coordinate 3,898 downwards.
ACGCGGTCATCGGCCACCTCGACGCGGTCCGCTCCGAGATCGGCACGTGGGAGAAGGTGGCGCGGGCGACGGCCTTCGACGCCTGAGGGGCGGGCCGAAGGCGCGCGGGTGGTGTCAGCGGTCGCGCTTGACCGCCCGCAGGACCACGAACTTCGGGTCGCTCGCGACGACCTTGGAGTTGCCGAAGAGCTTGCGCAGCTTCACGTGGTATCCGAGGTGGCGGTTGCCGACGACCCACAGTTCGCCGCCCGGGCGCAGCGCGGCGCGCGCTCCGGCGAACATCCGCCAGGCAGTGGCACCGGTGGTCGCCTGGTGGCTGTGGAAGGGCGGGTTGTTCAGGACGAGGTCCACCGACCCCGCGGGCACGGCCGACAGCGCGTCGCCCGCGACGAACCGCGCCCGCGCGGGATCGAGCCCGTTCGCGCGGAAGGTCGCCTCGGCCGAGGCGACGGCGGGGTACGACTCGTCGATGAAGGTGACCGTGGCCCCGGGGTCGGCGACGGCGGCGGCCGTGCCGAGCACGCCGTTGCCGCAACCCAGGTCCACGACGTGCGCGGCGTCCCCGCCGGCGGGCAGATGGCGCAGAAAGAAGCGGGTGCCGATGTCGAGGCGCTCGGCGCAGAACACGCCCGCGTGATTGACGGCCATCAGCCCCGCGCCCGCCCCGGAGTCCCCGTCGAGGACATAGCTGCGCGGCCAGGGGCTGGCACCGGCGGCGCGCTCCGGGTCCGGGGTGCTGAAGATGAGCCGCGCCTTCTGCCGGGCGAGCGACGTCCGCGTGGGGCCGATGATCCGCTCGAACAGGTCGAGGGTCGAGGTGTGGATCTCGGTGACCATCCCGGTGCCGACGACGACCGTGCCCGCGTGCAGGGCGGGGGCGAGCCGGTGCAGCTGGTCCTCCAGGAGCGCGAGGCTCTTGGGCACCCGGACGAGAAGTACGTCGATCCGGGCCGGCGGGGCGTCGCCGGTCGTCGAGATCCGCACGGCGTCCGGTGCGAACCCGGCGCGTGCCACGTTGGCGCGGGTCGCCTCCCCGGCGAGGAACGAGTCGGTGATCAGCGTCGGCGCGTACCCGGCGAGCGCGGTGGTCAGCGCCCCCCAGCGGTCGCCGACGACGGCCACGGTCCCGGAGAGGTCGACGGGCTTCGCCCCCTCCTGCGCCGCGTCCGCCTCACTCGCCTCCCCCGTCTCGCCCGCCAGGTGCCGCAGCAGGTAGGCGTCGGCCGCGGACCAGGCGCGCAGCGGGTCGCGGGGGTCCTCGGGGAATCGTGTGAGGTCGTACGCGCCCCATGACGTGATCAGCCGGTTCATCGTGCCCTCAGGCTAACGGAGTGGCGAGCCGGTGATCTTCACGGGCGTGCGGGCCCGATGGCGGCCAGGTGTACGCCTGCGCCGAATAGCGGCTCTTGTGGTGCGGGCGGGGCCCGTGCTCCTTACCGTCCATTCTGGAGCACCCGCGCTTTCCATCCCCGAGGAGCCGTCATGCCGGAGCTGTTCATCGGCGGAACGTGGACCACCGCCCAGGACGGGCAGGTACGGGAGATCCGCTGCCCCGCGGACAACACCCTGGTCGCGACCGTCGACGAGGCCGGACCGAAGGACGCCGCCGCGGCGATCTCCGCGGCCCGGGAGGCCTTCGACCGCGGCCCCTGGCCCGGCACCCCCGCGGCCGAACGCGGCCGCCTGCTGCTGCGCGTCGCCGACCTCCTCGAACGCGACAAGGACGCACTCGCCCGCGCCGAATCCCTGGACACCGGGAAGCGGCTCGTGGAGAGCGAGTACGACATGGACGACATCGCGAACTGCTTCCGCTACTTCGGCAACCTGACGGCGGCGGGCGGCACCGACCGCGTCGTGGACCCGGGCAGCACGGACGTGGACAGCCGGGTGGTGCACGAGCCGGTCGGGGTGTGCGCGCTGATCACTCCGTGGAACTATCCGCTCCTGCAGACCGCCTGGAAGGTCGCCCCCGCGCTCGGCGCGGGCAACACCTTCGTCCTCAAGCCCAGCGAGCTGACCCCGCACACCTGCATCATCCTGATGCGGCTGCTCACCGAGGCCGGGCTGCCCGCCGGGGCCGCCAACCTGATCCTCGGCGCAGGGCCCGTCGCGGGCGCGCCGCTCAGCGAGGACCCCCGGGTGGACCTGGTGTCGTTCACCGGCGGGCTCGTCACCGGACGGCGCATCATGGCCGCCGCGGCGCCCACGGTGAAGAAGGTCGCCCTGGAACTGGGCGGCAAGAACCCGAACATCGTCTTCGCCGACGCCGACTTCGACACGGCGGTCGACTACGCCCTGATGGCGATCTTCCTGCACTCGGGCCAGGTCTGCTCGGCCGGAGCGCGGCTGCTCGTCGAGGACGAACTGCACGACAGGTTCGTCGACGAACTGGTCGAGCGGGCGCGGCGGATCCGGCTCGGCGGGCCCTTCGACGACGACGCCCGCACGGGGCCGCTGATCTCCGCCGCGCACCGCGACAAGGTCGAGGCGTACGTGGCGGCCGGCATCGCCGAGGGCGCGGTGCTCCGCTGCGGCGGCGCGCGCCCCGACGACCCGGCACTGAAGGACGGCTACTACTACCCGCCCACCGTGCTCGACGAGTGCACCCCCGGCATGTCCGTGGTCACCGACGAGTCGTTCGGGCCCGTGCTCACCGTCGAGCGGTTCCGCACCGAGGACGAGGCGATCGGTCTCGCCAACGACACCGTCTACGGTCTCGCGGGCGCCGTGTGGACCGAGGACACCGGCAAGGGCCAGCGCGTGGCGGCCCGGATGCGCGCCGGAACCGTCTGGATCAACGACTTCCACCCCTATGTTCCGCAGGCCGAATGGGGTGGAATGAAGCAGTCCGGATTCGGCCGCGAACTGGGCCCGGCAGGTCTTGCCGAGTACCAGGAGGCCAAGCACATCTGGCGCAATCTGGCAGCGACACCGCAGAGGTGGTTCGAATGAGCACGGATCCAGGCAAGGGCGCCGACGCCGCCGACGCCGCCCGCAGCCAGCACCAGGACGACGACGCCGCGCTCGGCGAGCTCGGGTACCGTCCGGAACTCAAGCGGACCCTGGGCAACTTCCACACCTTCGCGGCCGGGATCAGCTACATCTCGATCCTGACCGGCACCTTCCAGCTCTTCTACTTCGGCGTCAGCTTCGGCGGTCCCGCCTACTGGTGGTCCTGGCCGATGGTCTTCGTCGGCCAGCTGATGGTGGCCCTCTGCTTCTGCGAGCTCGCCGCCCGCTTCCCGGTCGCGGGGTCCGTCTACAACTGGGGCAAGCAGCTCGGCGGCAAGCACATCGGCTGGCTCGGCGGCTGGATGATGCTGACGGCCACCATGGTGTCCCTGGCGGCGGTCGCCCTCGCGTACCAGATCACGCTGCCGCAGATCTCCGATTTCTTCCAGTTCATCGGGGACGGCAGCGGGACGACCGACGCGGCGAAGAACGCGGTGCTGCTCGGTTCGGTCCTCATCCTGTTCACCACCCTGGTCAACGCGTTCGGCGTCAAACTGATGGCCCGGATCAACTCCGCGGGCGTACTGATCGAGCTGATCGCAGCCGTCGTCCTGATCATCCTGCTCGCCGCCCACATCACGCGCGGCCCCAGCGCCATCACCGAGACCGGCGGCCTGGGCGCGGGCCAGAACCTCGGATACTTCGGCGCCTTCCTGACGGCGTCGCTCGCCTCGGCGTACGTCATGTACGGATTCGACACCGCGTCCTCGCTCGGCGAGGAGTCCCTCGACCCGAGCCGCAACGCCCCGCGGGCGATCCTGCGGGCGCTCATCTTCTCGTTCCTCATCGGCGGGCTCATCCTGCTGTTCGCGCTGCTTGCCGTGCCGGACCTGCACGCGAAGGAACTGTCCGTCGACGGCCTGCAGTACGTGGTCCTGAGCACGCT
>NZ_JBNNJZ010000523.1:0-5719 GCF_050270335.1 Streptomyces sp. NPDC059900 | reverse complement strand
CCTTGCGACACCGGGGGCGACACGCCCAGTTCCGGATATCCGGGACATGGCGGTGCAGCCTCCCCCCGGTGGGACGTCCGCGGAGGGCGACGCTGCTACGGTGCGCCGATGTCATCGGTCAAGCAGTTCCAAGTCACCTTCGACTGCGCGGAGCCTGCGCGCCTCGCCGGCTTCTGGTGCGAGGTGCTGGGGTACGTCACACCGGCGATCCCCGAAGGGTTCGCCACGTGGGAGGACTACCACCGCTCGCAGCCGCCCGAGCAGAGCGCCTACTTCGCATGCAGCGATCCCTCGGGCGTGGGACCGCGCCTGCTCTTCCAGCGCGTGCCCGAGGGGAAGGTCGTCAAGAACCGGGTGCATCTGTGCGTGCGGGCCGGCACGGGACTCGTCGGTGATGAGCGCCTTGCCGCGCTGGAGGCCGAACGCGCACGGCTGGCCGCGCTCGGCGCGGCACATGTGCGCACGCTGCTCGCCGATGAGGACAACGAGTCCTGCATCGTGATGCAGGACATCGAGGGCAACGAGTTCTGTCTCGACTGAGCGCGCCGTCGTCCTCGGCGCCTATCAGGGCACGAGGACGACGGAGTTGATCGGCGTCATGTCGTACGGCAGGGATTCGCCCGTCTCGCGGACCACGTCGGAGCAGTTGACGCCGTTGTACCCGAAACAGACCCGGAAGCCCGCGCCGCCCGTCTGGTAATGGGCCAGCACACGGTGTCCGGTGACATTGGACAAGTTGTGGGAGCCGTAGCTGTAGAAGATGTTCTTGCTCAGGATGGTGCCGTTCGTCTCGCGGATACAGAGCGCGCCGCTGGGGCAGGGAGTCGCCGCATGAGCGCTGGGCGCTGCGGCAATTCCGGTCCCGGCGGCGAGGGCCAGGCTCACGGCGATCATTGCGGTCTTGCGCATCCTTGGTCCCCCCAGGTCTTGATGATTGATGGCTCCGGCAGGCGGCACCTCACGAGGATCCAGTAATCCGTCCCGTGCTGACAGCACGACTTCCGCCAATGTGGCCGTCGGTCCGGGACACCAGGTCGGTCGGTGGCGCCAAGGAACCGAACGCACGGACGAGGGCGTCGCAGTAACCATGAAAGATCATCCGGATGGCGCCGCCCTCATATCCGTCCCGGAAACCTGTGGGGTCGGCGACTCCGTTGTGGCCGAAGGTCTGCGGACAACCGGCCGCGACCGGCGCCTCGTGTTCGGCTCGGCCGCCCGGGCGGTCGCCGCTGCACTGTTCGCCGGGGGCGGGATCGTGGCCGGCGGGTTCGCCGCAGCGTGGGGCCTCTTCCTGGAGGCCGGGCGCACCGCCGAGGGCTCCATCGAATACGAGGAGTCCTACGTCGCCTACACCGACCAGTGGGACGGCCTCGTCAAGGTCGCGCTGTGCGTGTACCCACTGCTGCTCCTGGTGGCGATGATCCTGGTCGCCTGGCTGCTCACCGCCCAGGCCGTGACCGTGGCACACGCACGGGAACGCGACACGGTGGACTGGGAACGCGACACGGCGGACCCGGATCCGGGCGCCGGTCCCGGCCGGCTCACTCTCCGCGCCCTGTGGCGCCGGTCCCGTCCGCACCTGGGCGCCGCCTTCCGCATCCAGGCACTCACCCTCGTATGCGCCCTTGTCCCGGCGGTGGCGGGCTTGCTCGTCCTGGCCGCCGTCGACATGGAAATGGTCCCGGGGGTCGTGTGGCCCACCTACCACGAACCCGCCACCGTGCAGTTCATCCTGGTGGGCCGGATCCTGCCCGTCGTGATCTGGGTACTCGGCCTCGTCCTCCTGGCCCGCTTCGCACCGGCCACCGCCGTACGAGTGGCGGACAACTGCTCGGCGACGGCCGCGATGCGCCGCTCCTGGACGCTGACCCGCACGGCACGGCTGCGCACCACCGGGATCTATCTGCTGTGCGCGGCCGTGCTCGCCGCCGCCTTCGCGGTGCTGAAGTGGCTCGGTACGTTCGTGGCGCACTGGGCGGGACTGCTCATGCTGGCCACCACCGACGACAACGTGTGGATCACCGGCGTCCTCGTCATCATTACCCCGGTCGCGGTGGCACTCGTGCTCCTGCCCGTGGTGCTGGCCCCGGTGGGGGTGGTGCTCGCCTGCTTGCGCGGGGCGCCCGGTTCGCCTGAGGAAGGCAGTGCACGGGCCGGTATCGCGTAATACCGCTCCGCAGCCGTGGAGATCGCGCGGTGCACACTCCGCCGCATCGAATTCCCTTGACGCGATCTCAATTCGTGCGCTATTACGGCCGATAGGTCTCAGCAGAGACGGCAAGCGAACATACGGGGGACGTGGTTCGAATGTCGGCAGAAGATACCCGCCGAGTATTCCTGCGGCGGATGGGGGCGACTTTGCTGGTAGGGGTGGGGCTGACCGCTACAACGGCGCACGGATGCCCGGCAAAGAAATCGACCCCACCGAAGCAGCGCCCCAAAGCACCGAACGTACCTTTGCCCAATCCGAAGCCGCCGGATTCACGGGACCCTGAGTATCCGTGACCACTCGATTTACCGCGCATTGCGGGGGCCGGTAAGTCCCGCGCTCGTGATCCCTGAGAAGATCTCGCTATGCCTGACGAGCCGAAGGACAACGCAGCCCTGTGGGCGGGCGAGAAGACTCTGTACGACGTAGTGCCCGGCCTCGACGCTCTCGTCGAGATCATCGGACGGGACCTCGTCCTGGGGGAGTACTCACTGGCGTACGACACGGCGGACGCGGCGGCGCAGATGATTACGGGGCAGGGGGAGGCGACGGGAATTCGGGACGAGGAAGCGGCGCTGCTGGTCGTGCGTGCACTTGCCGGGGCTGCGGCCGAGGCGGAACGTGCGAGCGATCAGTCCGGCTCGCAGTAGCTCACCCGCCCCCGGGCCGGAGATGGCGCTCAGCAGACGAAGTCGGCCAGGACTGGCAGCGGGGCGGCCGTCTCGATGCGGCCGATGCAGATGACGGCTTCCTCGAACTGGTAGTAGGAGAGCGCCTCGTGGCGTGGGCCGATGACGAGCAGGTTGTCTCCGCAGCGCCAGGCGGCATGGCGCCAGGCTCCCTCTCCCATGGCCAGGGTGCCTCCATCGGCGGTGATGTCGCCCTTGGGCGGACCGAGGCGTTGGGCAAACGCGGATATGGCTGCGTCGATGTGCGCGTCGAACACCTCGCGCCCGGCGTCCGCCTGGCTGGTCCAGCCAGGCAGCGTGCCCCAGAAGTCCTCCTCCCAGTCCCCGCCGCCCGCCCAGTAGAAGTGGGCGAACGACAAGGAAAGGGTGTCCCCGAGATACGCGAGGTGCCCCTCGGCGGTGACGAGCGTGTCCTCCAACGGCAGGTCATCGCCGCCTTCGCGCCAGCCCAGGCGCCGCATCGCCGCTTCGGAGACAGCCCAGTCGCCCAACGGCAGTTGGGCCAGGGCAACAGCCTGCTCCACCAGCGGCGGGGTGACGGGGCATGCGGCGACATGATCGACAGAGTCTTCGGCGGCCATGGCCCGACGATATCCGGGGCCTGCCGTGGCATGACCCCTGCCCCGATCCGTCATGGCCTTCGCCGCCCCTGCCGTCGGTGTCATGTGACCGGCGGTGGAGCCCGTAAGATCCAATTCCTGTGAGCAGCAACACGATCCGGTTACCCGAGAGCACCCGCCGCACCGTCCTGTCCGCCCGTTGTCGCATCGTCGTCGAGGCGCGCTGGTTCTCCGCCACCGTCTTCGCCCTGATCCTCGCCAACGCCGCCGTCCTGGGCATCGAGACGTACAGCGGGGTCATAGGCCGCTTCGACGACGAACTGAAGCTGCTCGAGCACGCCTTCCTCATGGTCTTCACCGCCGAGATCGTGCTGCGCGCAGGCGCGCACGCCGATCGCCCGCGGGACTTCTGGCGCGACCCGTGGAACCTCTTCGATCTGGCCGTGGTGGCCTGCGCGTTCCTGCCAGTAGTGCGGGAGAACGCCACCGTCCTGAGGCTGCTGCGCCTGGCCCGTGTGCTGCGCGCCGCCCGCTTCATGCCTCAACTGCGCATCATGCTGGTCGCGGTGGGCCGCAGCCTGCCCGGCACCGTCAGCTTCCTGTTCGTGGGCGGGCTGTTGTTGTACGTGTACGCGATGGTGGGCTGGGTCTCCTTCGGCGCGGCCGACCCCGAGCACTTCGGCTCGATCGGCCGCGCCGTGCTCACCCTGTTCCTGCTGATGACCCTCGACGGACTCGGCGACGCGGTCCGGGCCGGCCTGGAGATCTCCCGCTGGAGCATCGTCTACTACGCCAGCTACGTCCTCATCGCCTCCTTCGTCCTTGTCAATGTCCTCATCGGGGTCGTCATCACCTCGCTCGACGAGGCCCGCGCCATAGAGGAGCAGGAGGAGCGGGAAGTGCTGCCCGTTCCGCCCCAACCGGCGCGCACATCGGAGGAAGACGTGCGCGCCCGGATCGCCACGGCGCGCAGAGCCCTCGATGAACTGGAGGACTGCCTCGCGCGCTGCGGTACGCCCCATGCAAACGGCGTCGAGGAGACTGACTCCTCTCTGCTGGGGCACACGTAGTTCGACAGGCGTGTAGAAGCTTCGGGTCAAGGAGAGGCAGACGGGCATGGAGATCTCCGGCATTTTCACTGCGATCGTCATCGGTATCGTGATCGGTGTGCTGGGACGTCTGGTTATCCCGGGCCGTCAGCGCATCGGTATTTGGTGGACGATCCTGGTCGGTATCGCTGCCGCCCTCATCGGCACAGGCCTGGCGGCCGCCCTCGATGTCGCCGACACCAAGGGCATCGACTGGATCGAACTGGCCATCCAGGTCGGCCTCGCGGCACTCGGCGTCGTGGGAGTGGAGCGCTTGAAGGGTCGTCGCTGAGCACGCGGCAGCCGCCCTTGAGCTGAGGTGATCCGAACAACCGCCTCTGCGCGGGATCAGCCACGTATTGTGCAGACGGATACGGCGTGCGAGAGATCTTGGAGGGGCGCCATGGTCGGTGTTGAGGACGTGGAGAGCGCGGCTGCGCGGATTGCCGGGCACGTGGTGCGCACGCCCACGCTGCCCAGCCCGGGGTTGACCGCGTTGCTCGGGGTGCCGGTCACGGTCAAGCTCGAACTGCTCCAGCGCACGGGTTCGTTCAAGGCGCGCGGAGCCGTCGCCAAGCTGCTGGCGATGACCGACGAGCAACGCGAGGCCGGCGTGGTGGCGGTGTCCGGCGGCAACCATGGTGTGGCTGTGGCCGAGATGTCGGCCGCGCTGGGTGTGCGCGCCACCGTGGTGATGCCGCGCACCGCACCGGCACGCTCGGTACAGGCTGCCAGGGCCGCGGGAGCTGACGTACGGCTGACCGCCACCATGGCCGAGGCCTTCGCGACGATGGACCGCCTTGAGGCCGAGGGGCTTACGCTGCTGCACCCGTTCTCCGACCCGGTGGTCATCGCCGGGCAGGGCACGGTGGGACTTGAACTCGCCGCCGATGCCGGGGAACTGACGGACGTTCTGGTCTCCATCGGCGGAGGTGGTCTGATCGCCGGTGTGGCGGCGGCCCTGCGGGCTCGGCGGCCGGACGTGCGCGTGTGGGGCGTGGAGACTACGGGCGCCGATGCGATGTCCCAGGCGCTGGCCTGCGGTGGGCCGGTCCAGGTGGATGTGGATTCACGTATCAGCACGCTGAGTGCGCCCACGGTGTCCTCGCTGACGTACACCATGGTGCGTGACCAGGTCGACCAGGTATTTGTCGTGCCCGAGGCGGAGGCTTA
>NZ_JBNNJZ010000522.1:0-5742 GCF_050270335.1 Streptomyces sp. NPDC059900 | reverse complement strand
GCGTCGGCGTCGGGTCGTCCGTCGGCGTCGGCGTGGGGTCGTCCGTGGGCGTGGGCGTCGGATCGTCCGTCGGCGTGGGGGTCGGATCGTCCGTCGGCGTGGGGGTCGGATCGTCCGTGGGCGTGGGCGTCGGATCGTCCGTAGGCGTGGGCGTCGGATCGTCCGTCGGCGTAGGAGTCGGATCGTCCGTAGGCGTCGGCGTCGGCGTCGGGTCGTCCGTCGGCGTCGGCGTCGGGGTCGGAGTGGGTGTGTCCGGCGGGACTACGTCCGTGGTGGCGCAGGATCGGTTGTTCTCGGTGTTGTTCTCCCGTGAACCGGTGTACACCTGGGCGCAGTTGGTGATGGTCTGGCCCTCCGCGTCGGGATTGGCGCGCATGGTGACGGTGAACGTGCGCGTCTCGTCCGGGGCGAGGGTACCGAGGGGGCAGGTGATGGTGAGACCGGAGTCCGGGCACTCCTCGGGGCGCTCCACGATGGAGGAGAGGTTGCCGTCCGTGGGGTCCTGGACGGTGACGTCGACGGCGTTGGAGGGGCCGTGGTTGGTCACCGTCAGGGTGAACGTGTAGGTCCCGTCCGCCTCGACCTCGGGGGTCGCCGTCTTCGTGATCTCCACGTCCGTCAGGGTGGTGGACTGCGAGATCAAGGTGGTGGACGCCCGCTGGGAGCCGTCCTGGAGGACATCGGCCTGGTTCCTGATGTTGGTTCCGTCGGAGAGGGACGGGTCCACGGTGACCGGAATCTGGAACTCACGCGTGGCGCCCGCCGGTACGGTGACGCCCGAACCTCCGCAGGTGACCGTCTGCCCCTGAGCCGTGCAGGAGTCCGGGAGGCCGCCGACGCTGATCCCGTCCCCCAACTGGTCGGTCACCGTGACGCCCGAGGCGTCCTCGTCACCGCTGTTCGTCACGGTCAGGGTGTAGACGGCGTTGTCGCCGATGACCAGTGGATCGGGTGTCACCGACTTCGAGATCTGCAGATTGGCCGCCGCCCTGACACCCGTTCCGGTGTCGATGGGGATGGCCTGCCCGGTGGAGGCGACTGCGGACATCACCACCGCGGCGGAAATAGTCGCTCCGCGGCTCAGTTTCGCAAGCCTCACGTGTGCCTCTCACTCGGGGATCTCGTGCGTTGGCCTCTCGTTCCCGGCAAACCCGGACGAGAGGTTTTACGGCACTACATATAGACGGATAATTCGCAACTTAGGTAGCGACACTCCACGGCCTTGATCGAAAGAGCGCTCGCCTCGCCCGGCAGGACCAAAACCCGGCCCGTCGTGGCAGATCTCCCCGGCGCATTCACGAACTCACAGGTCAGAGCCAGTACGCGGGGTGCGCCGAGTGGCGCAATACTCCGGCAACACCACGGCCGCGACGGCGTCGGTATGGTCCCTCGCATGCCAGCCGAACGTATCCGCGAGCACACTGTGCCGGTCGCCGCCGCACGACGGCGCCGGCTGCGCGCGGACCAGGCGCGGCAGCTCGCCGACCTGCTGCGTCACCAGGTGCGCACCGGGGGCTTTCCCAGCGGTGTGCTGCCGCTCGAAGGCACGCTCGGCAGCGACTACCGCGTGTCCCGGAACACCGTCCGGCAGGCGCTCGATCTGCTCCGTACGGAAGGGCTGCTCGAACGGCAGCCCGGCGTGGGCACCGTCGTGGTGTCCGAGAAGTACCCGCACGGACTCGACCGGTTGCAGGGCCTCGCCGAGACCCTGCACGAACACGGCGACGTCACCAACGAAGTCCGTACGGTCGGTCCCGTCCCCGCGCCCGCACCCGTGGCCCGGCGGCTCGGCCTCGCGGAGCACACCGACGTGCTCTGCATCGAGCGGCTGCGCAGGCTGAACGGCCTGCCGCTCTCCCTCGACCTCACCTACGTCCCGATGGACATCGGCGCCGGTCTCATCGGCTGCGACCTGGAGAACACGGACGTGTTCCGGCTTCTCGAGACCCTCACCGGGCAACCGCTCGGCACCGCCGAGATCACCCTGGAAGCCGTCAACGCCGACGCGCACTCCGCCGCCGTCCTCGAAGCCCCGCGCGGCGCCGCCGTGCTCATGCTCGAACGCCTCACCTCACTGTCCGACGGGCGCCCCGTGGACCTGGAGTTCATCCGCTTCCGCGGCGACCGCATCGCCATGAGCGGACTGCTGCACCGCGCCCTCTGACCTTCTGACCTCGTCCTTTCTTCCCCCTTTCCTTCTCCTTTCCATTTCTCCTTTCCTTCCGCCACCACTTTCCGGGAGACAGCCATGCCTCTGGCCCCCCAGCGCGCCGACGTGCCCGTGACCATCGACGAGTCCAAGTGCATCGACGGCTGCACGCTCTGCGTCGACATGTGTCCGCTCGACTCGCTCGCGATCAACCCGGAGAGCGGCAAGGCCTTCATGCACGTCGACGAGTGCTGGTACTGCGGGCCGTGCGCGGCCCGCTGCCCCACGGGCGCGGTCACGGTCAACATGCCCTATCTGCTCCGGTGAAGCCGCCGACGAAGGCCCCCGAAGGCCGAGAGGTTCCCACTTCCATGAAACGCACGGCACTCAACACGGCCATCGCCGCCCTCCTGACGGTCCCGCTCGCGGGCTGTGGCGGGGCGAGCGCGGACGAGTCCGGCACGGTCACCGTCACCATCGGCTACCAGTCCAAGACCATCAACACCGTCACCGCGGGCACGCTCCTGCGGTCGCTCGGCTACTTCGAGCGTGAGCTCGCCGCGCGCGGCAAACGGGAGGGCGTCACCTACAAGGTGAAGTGGCAGGACTACGCCACCGGCGCGCCGATCACCGCACAGATGACCGCCGGGAAGATCGACATCGGTTCGATGGGTGACTTTCCCCTGCTGATCAACGCGGCCCGCGGCACCCAGCTGAACCGTCCGACGAAGCTCGTGTCCGTCACGGGATACAACCTCCGCGGTGGCCTCAACACCATAGTCACCGCGCCCGGTTCGAAGCTGTCGTCGCTGTCCGACCTGCGCGGCAAGAAAGTCTCGACGAGCGTCGGCTCGGCCGCGGACGGCACACTCGTACGGGCGCTGCGACAGGCGGGCATCGACCCCGCGGACGGCATCCGCAAGCTCAACCAGCAGCCCGCGGTGGGCGCTTCGGCGCTCCAGGCAGGCAGCGCCGACGCGCTCTCGCAGTTCGTGGCCTGGCCGGGGCTGCTCGCCTTCCAGGACCGGGCACGGGCGCTGTACGACGGCGCGGAACTGGACCTGCCGACCTTCCACGGAGTCACCGCGCGCGAGGACTTCGCGAAGAAGCGGCCCGGCGTCCTCGAAGACTTCCTGCGCGCCCAGCACAAGGCGACCGGCTACCTCAACGAGCACCCTGTCGCCGCGGCCGAGTCGGTGGCGAAGGCCACCGGCCTCCCGGCCGAGGTCGTCTACCTCTACAACGGCGCGCACGGCATCGCCACGTTCGACCCCACGATCAAGCCCGCGCTGGTGGCCGCACTCAAAAAGGACGTGCCCGTGCTGAAGTCGGCGAAGCTGGTGGGCGACGTGGACGTGGACGGCTTCGTCGACGAGCGGTACGTGAAGAAGGCGTACGGCGCCGGATACGCCGCCGCGCTGAGCGCCGCCCCCAAGCCGCCCCGCAGCCAACTCTGGCTCAAGGGAGAGAGCAGGACCCGGTCCTACGGCACCCCGGCGGATCTGCTGCGCCAGGCGGCGGCACGGCAGGGCAAGGTGCGCGCGGCGTACGTTCCCGACACCACTACCGGCACCCCCTGGTTCGCCGACAAGGCCGTGTGGGTGGCGGACGGCGGGAAGCTGCTGCCCTTCGTCACTCCCGCCACCGCCGGCGCCTACACCAAGGCGCACCCGGGTGCTCGTAAGGTCTCGTACAACACGGCGCTGGAGAAAGCGTCATGACGGCCCGTCATCTCATACGGATTCTGTCGCTCGCCGCCGCGCTCGGCCTGTGGCAGCTCCTGACCGCGCTCGACGTCAGTGTGTGGCTGCGCTTCGAGCAGTTCCCCACGGTCGTCGACGTCGCGCGGGAGTTCGGGGAGCGCGTCGGCAGCCAGGCGTACTGGCAGGACCTCACCGACAGTCTCAGCCGCATCGTCACCGGCTTCGCGCTCGCGGCGGTCGCCGGGGTGGCCGTCGGCACGGCGATCGCCCGCTCGCGGCTGGCCGCCGATCTGCTCGGGCCCGTCCTCGAAGTGCTGCGGCCCATACCGGCGATCGCCCTCGTGCCGGTGGCGATCCTGCTCTTCCCCAGCAATGAGCAGGGCATCGTCTTCATCACCTTCACCGCGGCATTCTTCCCCGTCATGGTCTCCACGCGGCACGCGGTGCGCGCCCTGACCCCGGTGTGGGAGGAGGCGGTCCTCACGATGGGCGGCGGGCGGTGGCGCGTGCTCGGCTCGGTGGTCCTGCCGGGCGCGCTGCCGGGCATCCTCGGCGGGCTCTCCGTCGGGATCGGCGTCTCGTGGATCTGTGTGATCTCGGCGGAGATGATCTCCGGGGAGTACGGCGTGGGCTACCGCACCTGGCAGGACTACACGGTGGTCGACTACCCCGGCGTCTTCGTCGGCATGGTCACCATCGGTGCGCTCGGCTGGCTGACGTCGACGGCGGTGGAGGTACTGGGCCGCCGCGTGACGCGGTGGCTGCCCCGCACGGAGTCCCGCACCGATGCGCCGATGCCGCGCCGGTCCCCCGCGCGAAGACCGCGGCGCGCTCCGTCCGGGGTTCCGGCCCCCGAGTCCCTGTCCGGGCTTCCGGACCGCGAGCCCCTCACCTCGACGAAGGAGGCGTGAGCCATGACCACTCCCCCCGAGACCGCCCCCGCCCCTGTCCTCGCCCCGCCGCGCGGCACCCGGCTCACCCTGCGCGACGCGTCGATCGGACGGCAGGGCACCCCCGTACTCGCGGGGCTCGACCTGGACGTCTCCCCCGGCGAGATCCTCACCGTCGTCGGCCCTTCGGGATGCGGGAAGTCCACCCTCCTGCGCACCCTCGCCGGACTGCTGCGGCCGCTGGGCGGCGAGGTCACCCAGGACGACCGCCCCATCACCGCGCCCCACGCCGAACGGGCACTGATCTTCCAGGACGACGCGCTGCTGCCGTGGCGCACCCTGCGGGCCAATGTCGAACTGCCCCTGGCCATCAAGGGAGTGGGGCGCGGCGAGCGCCGTGCCCGGGCCGATGGCTGGCTGGAGCGTGTCGGCCTCGGCGGGCACGGCGCCAGGCTGCCGCACCGCGTATCGGGCGGGCAGCGGCAGCGGGTCCAGCTCGCCCGAGCCCTCGCGGGCGAGCCGCGGGCCGTGCTCATGGACGAGCCGTTCGGCGCCCTCGACGCGCAGACCAGGGCCGGGATGCAGCAGCTCCTCGCCGAGGTGCTGCGCGGCACGGGCGCCACCGTCGTCTTCGTCACCCATGACGTGGACGAGGCGCTCTTCCTCGGCGATCGCGTCGCCCTCCTCGGCACCGGCGGCGGCCGGGCTCCCGCCACCCCCACCGCCCCCTCCGCACTCGAAGTACTCGACGTGCCGCGCCCGCGTGAGCGTACGGCGCACGGCGACGCAGCCACCATCGAGCTGCGCCGCGCCGTTCTGACGTCCCTCGGCACCTGATCCCCCGGCACCTGAGAGGCCCCTTCCATGCACATCCCCGCAGTCACCGACGCCCTGGAGCTCTCCTGTGACGTCCTCGTCATCGGCGGCGGAACGGCCGGCACGATGGCGGCGCTCACCGCGGCCGAGCAGGGCCGGGACGTCCTCCTCCTGGAGAAGGCGC
>NZ_JBNNJZ010000521.1:0-5751 GCF_050270335.1 Streptomyces sp. NPDC059900 | reverse complement strand
GACTCTTCACGACATACATGCAACCTCCAGAGATCACGGGACCTTGTGAGCTAAAATCCCCCACCAACCATGGCACAAGCGAACGAATAGGGACATCCAGCGAGCGGCGCCCGGGAGCAGAACAGCCCCGGAACACACGAAGCCCCGGCCGGTAACCCGGCCGGGGCTTCGTCACACTTAAGCGCTCAAGCAGCGTGCACCGTCAGTGCAGCGGTACGCGGCATCACGCGGCGACGACGTCCACCGCCTCCGCAGGCGCCTTGATCGTCACCCGTTCCGGCGGCACACCGCTCACCGAGACGGAATTGAGCATGGGGCGAACCGGTGTACGCACCGGTTCCGTAGCCGCTGCCGACGCAGCCAGTTCGGCGAGAGAGAGCTCATCGCTCACCTCGCGCATGAGCTCGGACATCCGTACGTCAAGCGCGTCGCAGATCGCGGAAAGCAGCTCGGAGGATGCCTCCTTCTGCCCCCGCTCTACCTCGGAAAGATAGCCGAGCGAGACTCGGGCGGACGAGGAGACTTCGCGCAGAGTACGGCCCTGGCGCTGGCGCTGCCGACGCAGCACGTCACCCAGCAGGCGACGGAGCAGAATCATCGGTGGCTCCCTCCTCGGACCGCGTAGCCGCATCCTTCACGCCCCACCGTACCGCCTCGCGCGGCGGCCGTGCGGGGAGCGATGTCGTGTTCACTCAGGGCTGCAAACATCAAGTCCCCCCGTTCTGTTCCGTATCCTGTGCCCGCCCATTCCCGGCACGTTCGCCGGACAGCCGCTCGAGCAGCAGCCTGAGCACGCTCCGTACACTCTCCATACGAATGTCCGAACGGCCACCGTTCAACCGCAGCGCCGCAACTTTCCCCTCAGAGCGAAGCGCGGAACCCGGTCCGCCGACCGCGAAATCCGGCCCGTCGACCGCGGAAATCGGCCCGCCGGCGGGTGAAACCAGCCCTTCGACCATGGAAACGGGCCCGTCGACCGCAACGAACACGGTCCCGACCGGCTGTCCGTCCTGCGGATCCGGCCCGGCGACGCCCGTGGTCGCGATCCCCCAGTCCGCGCCCATGACCTTGCGCACACCGGCCGCCATCTGGAGTGCCACCTCGGCATCCACGGCGCCGCGCTCCGCCAACAGAGTGCCGTCGACCCCGAGCACCTGCTGCTTCAGCTCGGTCGCGTAGGCCGTCACGGATCCCCGGAAGACCCGGGAGGCCCCCGGCACCGCCGTCACCTCCGCGGCCACCAGGCCCCCGGTGAGCGACTCGGCGACGGCGAGCGTCTCGCCCCGCGCCTGAAGCAGCCGCAGAGCCTCCGCGGCCGGTTCTGCCGACGTCACGACGCCGACTCCCTGGCCCCCTCGCCGGAGGCCGCGGCGGACCCGGAGGCCGCGGCGGACCCGGAGACCGCTGCCGCCGCTGCCGCCGCCTCCGCGAGCCCGAGGCGACGCAGCACGATGGCCTGGCGCACATAGTCGAGCCCGGTCAGGACGGTCAGGACGACGGCGACCGCCATCACCCAGAACCGCAGCGTGGCGAGCGGCCCGGTCAGCGCGAGGACGTACATCCCGGCCGCCGTGCCCTGCCAGAGCGTCTTCATCTTGCCGCCGCGACTGGCCGGGATGACTCCGAAGCGGATCACCCAGAACCGCAGCAGCGTGATTCCGAGCTCACGCCCGAGAATGACGCCCGTCACCCACCAGGGCAGATCACCGAGGTACGAGAGACAGACGAGCGCGGCGCCCATGATCGCTTTGTCGGCGATGGGATCGGCGATCTTCCCGAAGTCCGTGACCAGGTTGTACGTCCGTGCGAGGTGCCCGTCGAACAGGTCGGTGATCATGGCGACGGCGAAGGCCGCCCAGGCCCACGCGCGCCAGGCCGGGTCGTACCCGCCGTCGGCGAGCAGCAGCATCACGAAGCCGGGCACGAGCAGCAGCCGGATCACCGTCAACAAGTTGGCGACGTTCCACACGCTGGCCTGATTGACGGCCGCAGCGCCCAACTTTCCGCCGCGCACCGGCTTGGCGCCCTGCGCGCCGGAGCCGCCCGCCGCGGATGCCGGGACTCCGGTCATCTGCGCGCCTCCTCGGCCGGGATCCGGGGCGAGGCCCCCAGAATTTCGCTGTACTCAGCCACCAGGTCCACGCCTTCCGTGCCGACCACCTTTGCCACGACCATACGGCCGACCTGCAGGTCATCCCCACCCGTGGGGCCCGCGAAGCGGATCTGGCCGTCCGTCTCGGGCGCCTGGTGCGCCGCCCGGCCGATCGCGCCGTCCTCCTCGTCCACGGACTCCACAAGCACCTCGACGGTCTCACCGAGGCGGTCGTCGGCGCGCTGCGAGGTCAGTTCCTCGGCGAGCCGCGAGATGCGCGCGAGCCGCTCGTCGACGACGTCCTGGTCGAGCTTCTTGTCGTACGTCGCCGCTTCCGTGCCCTCCTCGTCGGAGTACCCGAAGACGCCGATGGCGTCCAGCCGCGCACCAGTGAGGAACCGCTCGAGCTCGTCCACGTCGCCCTCGGTCTCGCCGGGGAAGCCCACGATGAAGTTGGACCGCACACCGGCCTGCGGGGCCTTCGTACGGATGGTGTCCAGAAGTTCCAGGAACCGGTCGGTGTCCCCGAAGCGCCGCATCGACCGGAGCACGGTGGGCGACGAATGCTGGAAGGAGAGGTCGAAGTAGGGGGCGACCTTCTCGGTGGACGTCAGTACGTCGATGAGTCCGGGGCGCATCTCGGCGGGCTGGAGGTAGCTGACGCGCACCCGCTCGATCCCGTCGACGGCGGCCAGCTCGGGCAGCAGCGTCTCCAGGAGCCGGATGTCACCGAGGTCCTTGCCGTACGAGGTGTTGTTCTCGGAGACGAGCATCACCTCCTTGACGCCCTGCTCGGCCAGCCAGCGGGTCTCGCCGAGCACGTCCGAGGGGCGCCGCGAGATGAAGGACCCGCGGAAGGAGGGAATGGCGCAGAACGAGCAGCGCCGGTCGCAGCCGGAGGCCAGCTTCACCGAGGCGACGGGGTTGGTGCCCAGGCGCCGCCGCAGCGGGGCGCGCGGCCCTGAGGCGGGCGCGACGCCCTCGGGCAGGTCCACGGGCGCGTGCCCGGGCAGCGCGACGTCGGAGCCGGCCTCCTGGCGCTCCGCGGGGCTGATCGGAAGCAGCTTGCGCCGGTCGCGCGGGGCGTGGGCCTCGATGTTTCCGCCGCCGAGGATGGTCTGCAGACGGCTGGAGATGTCGGAGTAGTCGTCGAAGCCGAGGACACCGTCGGCTTCGGGGAGGGCGTCGGCGAGCTCCTTGCCGTACCTCTCGGCCATGCAGCCGACGGCCACGACGGCCTGGGTCTTGCCGTGACCCTTGAGGTCATTGGCTTCCAGGAGGGCGTCGACGGAGTCCTTCTTGGCGGCTTCGACGAATCCACAGGTGTTGACTACGGCGACGTCCGCTTCTTCGGCGGCCTCGACGAGCTCCCAGCCGTCCGCCTCCAAGCGGCCTGCGAGCTCCTCCGAGTCCACCTCGTTGCGGGCGCAGCCAAGAGTGACAAGGGCGACGGTGCGGCGTTCGGGCATGCTTCCAAGACTACTTTGTCCCTGCCCGGGCCCCCGCCGCGAGGGTCCGGGCCCCGTTCACAGGGCACACGAGGCACACCAAGCACACAACGCGCACGAGACGCACAGGCTCAGCCGACCTCGGGATCACCCTTGGTGTACGTCAGCCGCTCGACCTGACCGGGGTCGAATTCGTTGTCGACCGCCTTGCCGTTCACGAACAGGGCGATCGCGCCCGCGTCGCCGAGCACCAGGTCGATCTTCTGCTTGTCCGTGAAGGTCTTCGACTTGCCCTCTTCGAGGACGCCGTCGAAGAGCGTCCGGCCGTTGTGGTCCTTGGCCGAGATCCAGCTGCGCCCGTCCGGGGCGCTGACCTTGACCGTGACCTTGTCCTTGGGAGCGCCGGCGATGGCGCTGTCCGACGGGTCCGGCTTGGGGTCCGCGGGCTTCTCGGGCTTCGGCTTCGTGGCGGGCTTGCTGGTGGCGGGCGATGCGCCCTCGGCCTGCGACTTCGCCCCGCCGGTGTCCTCGTCGCCGCCGCTGAACGCGGTGAAGCCGACGAAGCCGATGACGGCGACGATCGCGGCGACCATGGCCGCGGTCCAGTTCGGACGGCGCGGATCGGACCTGATGCGCTCGGCCTCGAAGAGCGGCGCCGCCGGAGTGGGCGCGGGCGGGTGGCCGCCGTGCGCCTTGTCATACCGGGCCAGGAGAAGGGCGGGATCGATGCCCACGGCGCGCGCGAGCGTCCGGATGTGGCCGCGGGCGTAGACGTCGCCGCCGCAGCGGGAGAAATCGTCCTGTTCGATCGCGTGCACGATCGGGACGCGCACCCGGGTGGACGCGCTGATCTCGTCGACGGTCTGGCCCGAGTCGATGCGTGCCTGCTGCAGCGTGTGCCCGATCGAGGGCTCCTCGACTGCCGGGATCTCGGCTGCCGCAAGGTCCTCGGCGGGCCGGTCGTCGGCGGGCCGGGGGTCGACGGGGCGGTCGTCTGTGGGTCGGTGGTCTGAAGGGCGGTCGTCTTCAGGGGAGTTGCCGATGGACACGGGGGCGCCTTTCGAGCGTGTAGCCACCTGCCGGATGTTCAGTCTAGGGGGGTTCTGAAAGGGTGGGGCAACTGGGCGACGGACTTTGTACGCCATCGGAATGGCCGGACATCCTGCCATCGGAACAGCCGGACATCCTGATGTTGGTTCATGGTGCTGTCCCTCCCCTCAACTTGACGTATGCCGAAGGGAAACGGTTGCCTGCCGCACCCTTATGGGTGAGCCTCCCCGCGGATCACCGAGAGCACGCCATCCAGCTCATCGGGTTTCACAAGAACGTCACGAGCCTTGGAGCCCTCGCTGGGCCCCACGATGCCGCGCGACTCCATGAGGTCCATCAGCCGCCCGGCCTTCGCGAAGCCGACGCGCAGCTTGCGCTGGAGCATCGACGTCGACCCGAACTGGGTGGAAACCACCAGCTCAGCGGCCTGGCAGAGCAGATCGAGGTCATCGCCGATGTCCTCGTCGATCTCCTTCTTCTGCTTGGTGCCCACGGTGACGTCGTCCCGGAAGACGGGCGCCATCTGGTCCTTGCAGTGCTGGACGACCGCGTGGATCTCTTCCTCGGTGACGAAGGCGCCCTGCATTCGGGTGGGCTTGTTCGCCCCCATCGGCAGGAAGAGCCCGTCCCCCTTGCCGATCAGCTTCTCGGCACCCGGCTGGTCGAGGATGACGCGGCTGTCGGCGAGCGAGGAGGTCGCGAACGCGAGCCGTGAGGGCACGTTCGCCTTGATCAGACCGGTCACGACGTCCACGGAAGGACGCTGCGTGGCGAGCACCAGGTGGATGCCGGCCGCACGGGCGAGCTGCGTGATGCGGACGATCGAGTCCTCGACGTCGCGCGGGGCGACCATCATCAGGTCAGCGAGCTCGTCGACGATCACCAGGAGGTACGGGTACGGGCTGAGCTCGCGCTCGCTGCCCTCGGGCGTCTTGAGCTTGCCCTCGCGCACGGCCTGGTTGAAGTCGTCGATGTGCCGGTAGCCGAAGGCCGCGAGGTCGTCGTAGCGCAGGTCCATCTCGCGTACGACCCACTGGAGCGCCTCGGCGGCCCGCTTGGGGTTGGTGATGATCGGCGTGATCAGGTGCGGGATGCCCTCGTACGCGGTGAGCTCGACGCGCTTGGGGTCGACGAGGACCATCCGTACGTCCTCGGGGGTCG
>NZ_JBNNJZ010000520.1:0-5774 GCF_050270335.1 Streptomyces sp. NPDC059900 | reverse complement strand
CACGCGAAGGCCGGGGCAGCGGTGCAGCAGATCGCGCACCAGCGAGGAGCACGCCTCCACCAGGTGCTCGAACCCGTCGACGACGAGGAGGACTTCCCGCTGCGCGAGATGGTCGACGATCACCTTGCGCGGGGTGCGGTGGGTGTGATCCGTCAGACGCAGTGCGTCGGCGACCGCGTGCTCGACCAGATCCGGGTCGCGGACCGCCGACAGCTCCACCAGCCAGGCGCCGTCCCGCGGCGCGCGGTCGGCGGCGGCCCGGACGGCGAGGCGCGACTTCCCGACGCCGCCGACGCCGGTCACCGTGATCAGGCGTGCGCTCTCCAACGCGGCGGTGAGAGCGGCGAGTTCGGCGGTTCGTCCCACAAAGGCGTTGAGTTCCAGGGGGAGATTGCCGGGCCGGGGGGCCGGTGCGGGGGTGCTGTGCCGGTGGTCGCCCGAGCGCTGATCGCGTCGCATGAGATACGCAGCGTACCGATGCGTAAGCGGTCCGTACAATCGCTTGGAGCAACTCCCGTGATCGAACGCGGTAATGCGGTGCGGAGCCTTCGCCCCGGCGCGATAGGGTCGGGGGACGACTTTTCGATGTTCAGGGCCGATGTACAGGGAGCGGTGCGCAGTGTCGGGTGGCGAGGTGGCCGGGATCCTGGTGGCCGTCTTCTGGGCGATCCTGGTCTCGTTCCTGGCCGTGGTGCTCGTGAGGCTGGCGCAGACGCTCAGGGCGACCACCAAGCTCGTCGCGGAAGTGACCGAGCAGGCCGTCCCGCTCCTCGCGGACGCCTCCACCGCGGTGCGTTCGGCCCAGACCCAGATCGAGCGGGTCGACGCCATCGCCTCGGACGTCCAGGAAGTCACGTCGAACGCGTCGGCGCTCTCCACGACGGTGGCCTCCACCTTCGGCGGGCCCCTCGTCAAGGTCGCCGCGTTCGGCTACGGAGTGCGCAGGGCCCTGGGCCGCAAGGCGGGCCCCTCAGCAGACAATGTGCCACCGGCACCCGCCCGACGTACCGTGATCGTGGGGCGCACGGTCCCCTCCGCGCGGCGGCGGGGCAAGCGGAAGAAGGACTGACGCAGCGATGTTCCGCCGTACGTTCTGGTTCACCGCGGGCGCCGCAGCCGGTGTGTGGGCCACCACCAAGGTCAACCGCAAGATCAAGCAGCTGACCCCCGAGAGCCTCGCGGCGCAGGCCGCGAACAAGGCGGTCGAGGCGGGTCACAAGCTGAAGGACTTCGCTCTCGACGTCCGCGACGGCATGGCCCAGCGCGAGGCCGAACTGGGCGAGGCCCTCGGCCTCGAGGCCCCGGTCGACCCCGAACTCCCGGGGCAGCGCCGGGTGGTCGTGGCCATCGAGAACGGCAAGACCAGCAAGACCGACAAGAACACGCAGGGCAAGTACCTCTCGAAGTCGAAGTACTCGTACAACCGGAATGAGGACCACTGATGGAGTCGGCCGAGATTCGCCGCCGCTGGCTGAGCTTCTTCGAGGAGCGCGGGCACACCGTCGTCCCTTCGGCGTCGCTCATCGCGGACGACCCGACTCTGCTCCTCGTCCCCGCGGGCATGGTGCCCTTCAAGCCCTACTTCCTGGGTGAGGTCAAGCCGCAGTTCTCGCGCGCCACGAGCGTGCAGAAGTGCGTGCGCACGCCGGACATCGAAGAGGTCGGCAAGACCACCCGGCACGGCACGTTCTTCCAGATGTGCGGCAACTTCTCCTTCGGGGACTACTTCAAGGAAGGCGCCATCACGTACGCCTGGGAGCTGCTCACCAGCTCCGTGGCGGACGGCGGTTACGGCCTTGACCCCGAGCGCCTGTGGGTGACGGTCTACCTCGACGACGACGAGGCCGAGACCATCTGGCGCGAGAAGGTGGGCGTGCCCGCCGAGCGCATCCAGCGCCTGGGCAAGAAGGACAACTACTGGTCCATGGGCGTCCCCGGACCCTGCGGCCCCTGCTCCGAGATCAACTACGACCGCGGCCCCGAGTTCGGCGTCGAGGGCGGCCCGGCCGTCAACGACGAGCGCTACGTGGAGATCTGGAACCTGGTCTTCATGCAGTACGAGCGCGGCGAGGGCACCTCGAAGGAGGACTTCGAGATCCTCGGCGAGCTGCCCAGCAAGAACAT
The DNA here is from genome assembly GCF_050270335.1 of Streptomyces sp. NPDC059900. Classification (NCBI taxonomy): domain Bacteria; kingdom Bacillati; phylum Actinomycetota; class Actinomycetes; order Kitasatosporales; family Streptomycetaceae; genus Streptomyces; species Streptomyces sp. NPDC059900. The sequence continues at coordinate 3,650 of NZ_JBNNJZ010000520.1, read as the reverse complement.
CGACACCGGCCTCGGTCTCGAGCGCCTCGCCATGATCCTTCAGGGCGTACAGAACATGTACGAGACCGACACCCTGCGCGTGATCATGGACACGGCCACCGAGCTGACCGGCGTCCGGTACGGCGCCGAGCAGGGCTCGGACGTCTCCCTGCGCGTGGTCGCCGACCACATGCGCACGTCCGTGATGCTCATCGGCGACGGTGTCACGCCCGGCAACGAAGGCCGCGGCTATGTGCTGCGCCGCATCATGCGCCGCGCCATCCGCAACATGCGCCTGATGGGTGCCACGGGCCCGGTCGTCCACGAGCTCGTCGACACGGTCATCAAGTCGATGGGCGAGCAGTACCCCGAGCTTCAGACCGACCGCAAGCGCATCGAGACCGTCGCGCTCGCCGAAGAGGCCGCCTTCCTCAAGGCCCTCAAGGGCGGCACGAACATCCTCGACACCGCCGTCACCGAGACCAAGGCCGCAGGCGGCAAGGTCCTCTCCGGCGACAAGGCGTTCCTGCTGCACGACACGTGGGGCTTCCCGATCGACCTCACCCTGGAGATGGCCGCCGAACAGGGCCTTTCCGTCGACGAGGACGGCTTCCGGCGCCTGATGAAGGAGCAGCGGGAGCGCGCCAAGGCCGACGCCCAGGCCAAGAAGACCGGCCACGCCGACCTGCACGCCTACCGCGAGATCGCGGACGCGTCCGGCGCCACGGACTTCACCGGCTACACCCTCACCGAGAACGAGGCCTCGATCGTCGGCCTCCTGGTCAACGGCGTCTCGTCGCCCGCCGCCCGCGAGGGCGACGAGGTCGAGGTCGTCCTCGACCGCACCCCCTTCTACGCCGAGGGCGGCGGCCAGATCGGCGACACCGGCCGCATCCGCCTCGACAACGGCGCGGTCGTCGAGATCCGTGACGTGCAGAAGCCGGTCCCCGGCGTGCACGTCCACAAGGGTGTCGTGCAGGTCGGCGAGATCACCGTCGGTGCCCCGGTGTGGGCCTCGATCGACGCGCGCCGCCGCACGGCCATCGCCCGCGCCCACTCCGCCACGCACCTCACGCACCAGGCGCTGCGCGACGCGCTCGGCCCGACGGCCGCCCAGGCCGGTTCCGAGAACCAGCCGGGCCGCTTCCGCTTCGACTTCGGCTCCCCGTCTGCCGTGCCCACGGCCGTCATGACGGACGTCGAGCAGCGGATCAACGAGGTGCTCTCGCACGAGCTCGACGTGCAGGCCGAGGTCATGTCGATCGACGACGCCAAGAAGCAGGGCGCCATCGCCGAGTTCGGCGAGAAGTACGGCGAGCGGGTCCGCGTGGTGACCATCGGCGACTTCTCCAAGGAGCTGTGCGGCGGCACGCACGTGCACAACACCTCCCAGCTGGGCCTGGTGAAGCTGCTCGGCGAGTCGTCCATCGGTTCGGGCGTGCGCCGCATCGAGGCCCTGGTCGGCGTCGACGCGTACAACTTCCTGGCCAAGGAGCACACGGTCGTCGCCCAGCTCCAGGAGCTGGTCAAGGGGCGTCCCGAGGAGCTGCCCGAGAAGGTCTCCGCCATGCTCGGCAAGCTGAAGGACGCCGAGAAGGAGATCGAGAAGTTCCGCGCGGAGAAGGTCCTCGCGGCCGCCGCCGGTCTCGTCGACCAGGCCAAGGACGTACGGGGCGTCGCGCTGGTCACCGGCCAGGTGCCGGACGGCACGGGCGCCGACGACCTGCGCAAGCTGGTCCTCGACGTGCGCCACCGCATCCCCGGCGACCGCCCGGCCGTCGTGGCGCTGTTCACCACGGCCAACGGTCGCCCGCTGACGGTCATCGCCACGAACGAAGCCGCACGCGAGCGCGGCCTCAAGGCAGGCGACCTCGTCCGTACGGCCGCCAAGACCCTCGGCGGCGGTGGCGGCGGCAAGCCGGACGTCGCCCAGGGCGGCGGTCAGAACGCCGCGGCCATCGGCGACGCCATGGCCGCCGTCGAGCGCCTCGTGGCAGAGACGGCCTGATGTCCGACTCCGACGGCGGCATGCGCAGGGGCCGACGCCTGGCCATCGACGTCGGTGACGCCCGGATCGGGGTCGCCTCGTGCGACCCCGACGGGATCCTCGCCACGCCGGTGGAGACGGTTCCGGGGCGCGATGTCCCGGCCGCGCAGCGCCGGTTGAAGCAGCTCGCCGACGAGTACGAACCGATCGAGATCGTCGTCGGTCTCCCTCGCTCCCTCAACGGGGGCGAGGGCCCGGCGGCCGCCAAGATCCGCGCGTTCGTCCAGGACCTCGCCCGCTTGGTGGCCCCCATTTCGGTGAGGCTGGTGGACGAGAGGATGACCACAGTGACGGCCAGTCAGGGACTGCGCGCCTCGGGCGTGAAGTCCAAAAAGGGCAGGTCTGTCATCGATCAGGCGGCGGCCGTCGTCATCCTTCAGCAGGCTCTGGAGTCCGAACGGGCGTCAGGCAAGCCGCCGGGCGAGGGCGTCGAAGTGGTCATCTGATCGCGATACGGTAACGTTCCGCGCGATGCGGCGGTGTTCGAACAGCTGCCGCACAGCATCAAGAGGCGGAACGGTTGCCCGACCACTCAGACGGCGGCCCCGCCTCGCGGCTTGTAGGGGATCGATGACTGAGTATGGCCGGGGCCCGGGCTCCGAACCGTGGCATCCCGAGGACCCGTTGTACGGGGACGGCGGATGGGGAGGACAGCAGGCCGCCGGCGGCCCGTCCCCCTACGGCGGCCAGGGGCAGTACCACCCTCAGCAGCCGCAGCAGGCGCAGTACGACGACTGGAGCACGGGCTCACAGCAGGGCTACGGCCAGCAACAGTACGGCGGACACGCAGGTCAGCAGCAGTACAACGCAGGCCCGGAGCAGCAGTACAACCCCGGTCCCGAACACCAGTACAACGCCGGTCCCGAACAGCAGCACAACGGCGGCTGGGACACGGGCCGGCACGGCCAGGCCGCGTACGCCGCCGACCCGTCGGACCCCTACGGCAACCAGCCCGGCGGCTACGGCGCTGAGAGCCCGGACTACTACGGCACCCCCGACGCGTACCCCCCGCCGGAGCCGCCGTCGCGCCGCCGCCCCGACCCCGAGCCGCAGCAGGACTGGGATCCGGGACCGGACCAGGGCGAGCACGCCTTCTTCTCCGGTGCCGATGACGACGAGGACGAGTACGACGACGAGCCGCCGGGACGCCGTGGCGGCCGCGGTGACCGGCGTGGCGGGCGGGGCGGCAAGAAACCCAAGAAGCGCAGGAGTGGCTGCGCGTGCCTGGTCGTGACGCTGGTCTTCGCCGGAGGTCTCGGCGGGGTCGGCTATTTCGGCTACCAGTTCTACCAGGACCGATTCGGTACGGCGCCGGATTTCGCGGGCGAGGGGACGGGGCTCGCGACCGTCGACATCCCCAAGGGCGCCGGCGGTTACACGATCGGCCAGAAGCTCAAAGACGCCGGGGTCGTCAAGAGCGTGGACGCCTTTGTCTCCGCGCAGGCACAGAATCCCAAGGGTGATTCCATTCAGGACGGCGTCTATGTCCTGAAGAAGGAAATGTCGGCGAAGAGTGCCGTCGAACTGATGCTCAGCCCGAAGAGCCGCAATAACCTCATCATTCCCGAGGGTAAGCGGAACTCCTGGGTCTACAGTCAGATCGATACGCGTCTGGAGCTTAAGA
>NZ_JBNNJZ010000519.1:0-5792 GCF_050270335.1 Streptomyces sp. NPDC059900 | reverse complement strand
CCCCGCACCGTGGTGCGGGGCCCTCTGCGCGCGCCACGTTGTCGACAAATACCCCGGCAGACCGGTCATTTCGGTTGGCGCCCGTCAACACCGCTCCGAAAAAACCTCATTCTCCGTCGCTCGACCGAGTGACGTAATGTCGCCAAATCATCACCGACCGCTACGCTCACTCGCGTGACGCACTCCGCCAACTACACCCAGAAGCCGCGCCGAGCCCACCGAGGCCCCGCCCGACGCATCGGCCGCACGCTCGCCCTCGTCCTGCCCGTGATGCTGGTGCTTTCCGGAACCCTAGCGGTCACCAGCGTCAACTGGTCGGGGAACTCCTCGGATTCGATGCTCACCGCATCCGCCGACGATCTCTCCGCACCGGCCAAGTCCCGTGCCGCGCACGACGTCCTGCGCGACCGCCTCCTCCTGGAACTCCAGGAGAGGACCCCCGGCGTCGCCCTCACCCACCTCCAGCAGGAGGTGAACCGCCACCCGTCGCTCGCCAAGCACTGCGTGTCCATCGCCCGTGCCCTCGGCCGCGCCGCAGCCCAGAAGTACGGCCCGAGCCGTGCCCAGTCGTACTCCCGCCCGGTCTGCGACACGTCCTTCGCGACGGGCGTCGCCGCCCACAAGAACGGCTGACGGGGGCGGCACGTAGGGTTTCCGGCATGACCGGTGACCCCGACGTCCACAAGCCCACACAGGCCGTTGTCCTGGCCGGAGGCCAGGGCTCGCGCCTCCGTCCGTACACCGATGACCGGCCGAAGCCGATGGTCGAGATCCCCGGCACGGGGACCCCGATCATCGGCCATCAGCTTTCCTGGCTGGCGGCCGAGGGCGTGACGGACGCGGTCGTCTCCTGCGGCCATCTCGCCGAGGTGCTCCAGGAGTGGCTGGAGTCGGCCGACCTCCCCCTTAACGTCACCACGGTCGTCGAGAACGAACCCCTGGGCCGCGGCGGCGGCCTGAAGTACGCCGCCCGCCACCTCCCGCACGCGGACCGCCCCTGGTACGCGACGAACGGCGACATCTGGACCCGCTTCTCGCTGCGCGACATGGCGGAGTTCCACGCCGAGCGCGACGCCACCGCGACCCTCGCCCTGGCCCGCCCCCGCATCCCGTGGGGCGCCGTCGAGACGGACGCGTTCGGGCACATCACGGACTTCATCGAGTCCCCGCCGTCCCCCTACCTCATCAACGCGGGCGTGTACGTCTTCTCCTCTGCCTTCACCGCGCTCCTGCCGGACCGCGGCGACCACGAGCGCACCACGTTCCCGCGCCTGGCCCGTGAGAAGAGCCTGGCGGGCTTCCCGCTGCCGCAGGGCGCCTACTGGCGGGCGATCGACACCGCCAAGGACCTCACGGAGGCCGCGAAGGAACTCGCGGCCCAGACGTCCGGCTGAGCATCACGTACGTCGCCTTACGTACGTCGGATTCCATACGTCGAAGGGGCCCCGCACAGTGTCTGTGCGGGGCCCCTTCGCGTACGGGCAGAGAGCCTCAGCCGCCGCCGAGCAGCCCGCCCACGAGCCGCTCGTTGCCGCGGCCCGTGCCGCCGCCGCTCGCGCCGCCCTCGGGCGCCGCGCCCCCGCTGCCGCCGCTGGACGTGGGTCCCGCGGTGGCCGAGGCCGGAGGCTGCTGGGGCGACGACTGCTGGGGCGGGGCCTGCCCCGCGGCGCCCTGCGTCTGGCTGGGCTGTCCCTGGCCGGTGCCCGCGGTGGCCGTCTCCGGCGCCGCGCCCGGCGTGGTCGCCGCACCGTCCGCGCCGGCGCCCCGCGTGGGGCTGGCGGAGCTGCCCTGCGTCGGCGCCCCGGACCCGGCGGTCGTGGGGCTCTGCGACTGCCCCTGGCGCTGGCGCTGCTTGCCGGGCTCCTGCGGGAGCGGGGAACCGGGCAGTTCGTTGCGCGGGGCCTCGCCGGGTCCCGGCACGGTCACGCGGTCGGCGTCGCGCACGGCGCCGCCGAGCATCGAACCGATCAGCAGCGTGCAGCCGATGACGAACGCTCCGATGAGCCCGCCGCGCCGCAGCACACGGCGCCGCAGCGCCCAGATGTCCACGCGCGGACCGAGCCTGCGCCAGGCCTCGCCGGCGAGGCGTCCGTCGACGGAGTAGACGGGCGCGCCCGCGATGATCAGCGGCGACCATGCAGCCAGATAGATGATGTCCGGCGCGTCGTAGGCGGGGACGGTCTTCCAGCTGACGGTGACCAGGAGCGCGGCGGACAGGAGCACTCCGACGCTGGCCGCGACCCGCTGCCAGAGCCCGAGGACCGTGAGCACGCCGACGATGATCTGGAGGAAGGCGATGCAGAGCCCCGCGCCCACGGGGTGCGAGAGGGCGAACTCGCGCAGCGGCTCGGCGAGCGTCCACGGGTGCAGCGAGTTGAGCCACTTGACCATGGAGCCGCGGTCGCCGCCGTCGAAGTACACGGGGTCGCAGAGCTTGCCCATGCCGGCGTAGATGGAGATGAATCCGAGGAAGACGCGCAGCGGGAGCAGCACGACGCCGAGGTTCATGCGGCGGCCGGGGTAATAGGCGTGCCGCACGGGGTCGGCCCCGTGCCGTTTGACTACCTGTCGTGCGTCGTCGTCATCGTCGTCGAACTCGTCTTCGTCATAGGGAAGCCGTTCGTCGAGGTCGCTCTCGGATGCCGGCATGCGCGGGATGAGCCGGGTGCCGGATTCGGGGCTCCGGGGTCCGATGACGGCAGGCGTGGCCTGCGTGCTCTCGAGATCGTCGTCGTCGATGCGGGGGATGACCTGGGTGGCGCCTCCGTCGTCGTACGAGGTGCCGCCGACTTCGGCCGAATGGCGCACGCCGGTGCCGCGCACGGCCTGGAGCAGGCCGGTGGCTCCGGGGTCGCCCGGCTCGGACTTGCCGCTCCAGACGACGGGCGAGCGGCGTCGGGCGGCGGAGCCGGACGCGGGGATGTGCATGGTGTCGCCGGCACTGCTCAAGTGCCGTGCGATACGCGGGGATTGGGTCCGCTGCGCGGTGGGGAGCTGCACGCGGAAGCTCGCGTGGTTCACGATGACCTGCGCCGGGTCGCTCGGCACCTTCACCATGCTCAGCGCGGGAGCTTCGTCGAACCCTGACGAGCTTCCCCCCGTGGGATTGCGGGGTGTTCTGGTGTCCACACTCATCTAACCGAGTGATGTGTGTTTAGGACACTGCCTTGACCGCGTGGAAATGTCCGGACCGCGTCAAGATCTTCGCCGCACGCCCGCAGGATGCCCGCTGGCCCCTGGTATCGGGGCCGGCGGGCATCCGGACCGGCGGCTAGCTCCGGCGCCGGGACGCTTCGTAGAGGACGACGCCCGCCGCGACACCGGCGTTCAGGGACTCCGTGCCGCCCGGCATGGGGATGCGTACGCGGTAGTCGCAGGTCTCGCCGACAAGGCGCGAGAGGCCCTTGCCCTCGCTGCCGATGACGACGACCACGGGGCCGGAAAGCGCGTCGAGCTCGCCGACCTCGTGCTCGCCGTCCGCGGCGAGGCCGACGATGGCGAGCCCGTCCTTCTTGTAGGCCTCGAGGACGCGGGTGAGGTTCGTGGCCCGCGCCACCGGCGTACGGGCCGCGGCACCGGCGGACGTCTTCCAGGCGCCCGCGGTCATCCCGGCGGCGCGCCGCTCGGGGACGACGACGCCGTGCCCGCCGAAGGCGGAGACCGAGCGGACGACGGCGCCGAGGTTGCGCGGGTCCGTCACGCCGTCGAGCGCGACGATCAGCGGTTCCTGCCCCACGTCGTACGCGGCGGCGGCGAGCTCGTCGGGGTGGGCGTACTCGTAGGGCGGCACCTGGAGCACGAGGCCCTGGTGGTTGAGCCCGTTCGTCATGCGGTCGAGCTCGGGGCGCGGTGCCTCCATGAGGTGGATGCCGCCGCGCTCACCGGCGAGCTGGAGCGCCTCGCGGACGCGCTCGTCGTTGTCGATGAACTGCTGGACGTAGAGCGTGGACGCGGGCACGCCCTCGCGCAGCGCCTCGACGACGGAGTTGCGTCCGACGACCATCTCGGACGTGCCCTTGCCGCGGCCCTTCACGGCACTGGGGCGGCGTCCGCCGCCGGGGCCGCCCGCGGCCTTCTTGGCGGCGGCGTTGGCGATGCGGTTCTTCTTGTGTCCCTTGCGCGCCTCGGCGGGCGGCGTCGGGCCCTTGCCCTCAAGGCCGCGGCGCCGGTTCCCGCCGCTGCCGACCTGCGCGCCCTTCTTGCCGGACATGCGGCGGTTGTTAGCGGCCATGACCTACCTGTCTCTGTGATGCGTGCGGTTGCCGTCGTACGGCGTGACTGCGCACTGCGTGAACTGCGTACGTATATGAAGTGTGCCGCCCGGGTCGCCGGGCGGCACATTGCGAGGTCAGACGCTCAGCGCGGGCCGAGAGTCCACCGCGGTCCGTTCGGGCCGTCCTCGATGACGAGACCGGACTGGTTGAGCGAGTCGCGGATGGCGTCGGCGGTGGCCCAGTCCTTGCGGCCGCGCGCCGCCTCCCGCTGCTGGAGCACGAGGCGGACCAGGGTGTCGACGACGCCGTGCAGGTCGTCCCCGCGGTCGCCGTCGCCGGCCCACTGCGGGTCGAGCGGGTCGAGGCCGAGGACGCCCAGCATGGCGCGCACCTCGGCGAGCCGCTCGACCGCGGCTTCCTTGTCGTCGGCGGCGAGGGCGGAATTTCCCTGCCGGACCGTCGTGTGGACGATGGCGAGCGCCTGCGGGACGCCGAGGTCGTCGTCCATCGCGTCGGCGAAGGCGGGCGGCACCTGGGCGGCGGGCTCGACGACGCCCCCGGCCTTCTCCACCACGCGCTGCACGAAGCCCTCGATCCGCGCGAACGCGGATTCGGCCTCGCGCAGGGCTTCCTCGCTGTACTCGATCATCGAGCGGTAGTGCGGGGTGCCGAGGTAGTAGCGCAGGACGATCGGGCGCCACTTCTTGACCATCTCCGACACGAGGACGGAGTTGCCGAGCGACTTCGACATCTTCTCGCCGCTCATGGTGACCCAGCCGTTGTGCACCCAGTACCGCGCGAACGCGTCGCCGAAGGCCTTGGCCTGCGCGATCTCGTTCTCGTGGTGCGGGAAGATCAGGTCGATGCCGCCGCCGTGGATGTCGAACTCACGGCCGAGGTACTTGTGGGCCATCGCCGAGCACTCCAGGTGCCAGCCGGGCCTGCCGCGGCCCCAGGGGGTCTCCCAGCTGGGCTCCCCCTCCTTGGCGTTCTTCCACATGGCGAAGTCACGCGGGTCGCGCTTGCCGGTCTCGCCCTCGCCCTCGGGCTGGAGGAGGTTGTCCAGCTCCTGGTTGGACAGCTCCAGGTAGCCCGGGAAGGACTTCACGTCGAAATAGACGTTGCCGTCCGCCTCGTACGCGTGGCCACGCTCGATCAGGCCGCGCATCATCTCGATCATCTCGGTGATGTGGCCGGTGGCACGCGGCTCGTACGTGGGCGGCAGGCAGCCGAGGACGTCGTAGCCGTCGTTGAACGCCCGCTCGTTCTCGTATCCGATCGACCACCACGGGCGGCCCTGCTCGGCCGACTTCCGGATGATCTTGTCGTCGATGTCCGTGACGTTGCGGATGAAGGTGACGTCGTAGCCGCGGTAGGCGAACCAGCGGCGCATGATGTCGAAGTTCAGGCCCGACCGGATGTGCCCGATGTGCGGGGCTGCCTGCACCGTCGCGCCGCACAGGTAGATCGAGACACAACCGTCGGTGAGCGGGCTGAAGTCTCGGATCTGCCGGGCGCTGGTGTCGTACAGGCGAATCGTCACCACACCAGGGTAGTGGTCCAAGGACAGTGCCCTGC
>NZ_JBNNJZ010000518.1:0-5799 GCF_050270335.1 Streptomyces sp. NPDC059900 | reverse complement strand
ATGTGGTACTGGGTAGCGGACCACAGAGTTTGTACGAATGCGAAACCGTGAGAGGTGTACTTGTGACGCAAGACCAACAGAAAGCGGACGGCGGGGAAGGGGACGGGCATCTGATGCATGCCGCCCATGGCGGCGCCCATCCCCAGACCGACCGCATCGTGTTCGGCGTGACCGCGGTGCTCACCCTGGCCTTCGTGGTCTGGGGCGGTGTCGCCACGGACTCGCTGGAGAGCACCTCCACGAAGATGCTCAACGGCCTCATCCACAACGGTGGCTGGGCCTTCATGCTGGCGGCGAGCGGATTCGTGGTCTTCGCGCTCTGGCTCGCCATCAGCCGGTACGGAAAGATCACCCTGGGCGAGGAGGGTGAGGAGCCGGAGTTCCGCACCGTCTCCTGGGTCGCGATGATGTTCAGCGCCGGTATGGGCATCGGCCTGATGTTCTACGGCGTGAGCGAGCCGCTCGCCCACTACATGAAGCCACCGCCGGGCACCGATCCCGCCGACTCCGCGGCGAAGATGGAAACGGCGATGTCCACCACCCTCTTCCACTGGACGCTCCACCCGTGGGCGATCTACGCGGTCGTGGGTCTGGCCATCGCGTACAGCACCTTCCGGCGCAAGCGCAGGCAGACCATCAGCGCCGTCTTCACGCCGCTCATCGGCGAGAAGCACGCGAACGGCGCCTGGGGCCGGGTCATCGACATCATCGCCATCTTCGCGACGCTCTTCGGCTCGGCGGCATCGCTCGGGCTCGGCGCGTTGCAGATCGGCAGCGGCTTCGAGGTGCTCGACTGGAGCAGTGACGTTCCCACCAGCCTCCTTGTCGCCATCATCGCCGTCCTGACGGTGGCGTTCGTGGCCTCCGCCATCTCCGGCGTGGAGAAGGGGGTGCAGTGGCTGTCCAACATCAACATGGTGCTCGCGCTGCTGCTCGTGGTGTTCGTCTTCATCGCGGGCCCGACCGTCATCGTCCTGGACATGCTGCCGACCTCCATCGGCTCCTACCTCGGTGACCTGCCCCAGCTCGTCGGGCGTACCGAGGCGTCGAGCGGCAAGGGCGTCTCGGACTGGCTGGGCAGCTGGACGGTCTTCTACTGGGCCTGGTGGATCTCCTGGACGCCCTTCGTGGGCATGTTCATCGCCCGGATCAGCCGGGGACGCACGATCCGGCAGTTCGTGGGCGGCGTCATCCTGGTGCCGAGCACCGTCAGCCTCATCTGGTTCGCCGTCTTCGGCAGCAGCGCGATGAAGGTGGCCGAGGGCGGCGGCCTCGCCGACGAGTCCACCGCCGAGGGCCAGCTCTTCGGCCTGCTGCACGAGTACCCGATCGCCACCGTGACGAGCCTGCTCGTGATGATCCTCGTGGGCATCTTCTTCGTCTCGGGCGCCGACGCGGCGTCGATCGTGATGGGCACGCTCTCCCAGAAGGGCGCGCTCGAACCCGGCAAGCTCGTGGTCGTGTTCTGGGGCGTCGTGACCGGCGCCGTGGCGGCGATCATGCTGCTCATCGGCGACGGATCGGGCAACGCCCTCACGGGCCTGCAGAATCTGACGATCCTCGTCGCGGCGCCGTTCGTGCTCGTGATGATCGGGATGTGTGTGGCGCTCATGCGGGACCTGCGCCACGACCCGCTGATCGTCCGGGGCGAGCACGGCACGGAGGCCGTCGAGAAGGCCGTGATCGCGGGCCACGAGCAGTACGACGGTGACTTCGAGATCCGCATCGGTCCGGCGGAGAACGGGGAAGAGGAGGACACCGGAGCCACCAAGGTCTGAGTCCGCTCCGCTCTCAGGAGGCGGCCGCCCTCGTCCGCGAGGCGGCCGCCTCCTGCGCGTATCGTCCAGCCGGAGACCGCTGTGTACGCCATCGACCGTGCGTACGCCCGTCCGAGCCTGCGGTGCCCCCAAATCCATGCATATGAGGGGCAATTGAGGTCGGCGGACTGTCATTACATCGCCGTCATTTGCCCCATCAGACCCCGGAACGTAGCGGAATGGCTCATGCCGTGCTCACATCACCCCCCGGGTGGGGATACTCACACCATGTCTGCCGAGTACGCGACCTTCGGTCTGGCACCGGCCATGCGCGCCGGTGGAGTTCTCGCCAACGGTGAATACCAAGTCCACCGGGATTTCCTCGACTTCATCGTGAACGGGCGCCCGCTGCTGTTCCACCTCTCCGACCTCGACGCCGTCTCCCCCCTGGCCTCCGACGTACCACCCGCGATATTCACCCACCATGTACGCGGGCTGCTCCTGGAGGCGGAAGCACCCCTGAGCGACGACCGGCACGTCATCTACGGCTGTCCCGAGTGCGAGGGCCTGGAGTGCGGGGCGGTCACGGCGGTCATCGAACGGGCACCGGACGGCACCGACAGCTACGTATGGCGGGACTTCGCCTGGCAGACGGCCGAGCGGGCCGACCTGGAACTCAACGGCTACCACGGCATAGGGCCCTTCCTCTTCGAGGGCGCCGAATACCGCGAGGCCCTGGGGCAGTTGCTGACCCGCGGCGAACCGGCGGCCCGGCGCAGGGTGCTCCTGATCGGCGCACGCGTCGCCGTCCTGGCCAAACTCGCGGCGGCGCTGCGCACGATCGGCATCGGCGCCGAGATCGCGGCGGACGCGGCGGGCGTGCCGCCGGACGAGCTGCGGACGTACGGGGCGGTGGTCTTCGGGCACGCCGTGTCCGCGGCGACGCGCGAAGGAGTGCGCGCCTCGTTCGACGCGGCGGGGATCCGGGTCGCGTACGTCGACGGCCTGGCCCCGATCATCCCGCTCCTGGTCGCGCAGATCGAGGACGCCCTGGACCCCAGCCCGCTGGAGCAGCGCCGCCTGATGCGGCTGGGGGCGGTGGACGGCACGGCGGACGTCGAGATCACCTCGACCTGCCGGGTCCAGCTCATCGCGTACCGCCTCGACCGGCTCTCGCGCACCCGGGTCCACGAGGTTTTCGACGGCGTCCTGGACCCCGGGGAGCACCGCGTCACGCTGGACGCGAAGGCCACGAAGGGGGAGTCGTTCGTGGTGGCACGGACGACCGACAGCGTCCTGGTGACCCCGATAGTGCGCTAGCCGGTGACACGGCGCCACCCCGCATCCGTGCTGCGCGGCCCCCTGCGCCCGTGGCTGCGCGGCCCCCTGCGCCCGTGGCTGCGCGGCACGCTGCGTCCGTGCTGCCGGGAGAGCGGGCCGGCGCCTCGCCTAAACTCGACCCCCTGATGACCGCAACCCTCGTCGCCAAGAATCTCGCCGCCGGCCACGGCGACCGCTCCCTGTTCTCCGCCCTGGAGCTGGTCGTCGCCCCCGGCGACGTCATCGGCCTGGTCGGCGCCAACGGCGCCGGCAAGTCGACCCTGCTCCGCCTCCTCGCGGGCCTCGACACCCCCGAGAGCGGCGAACTGCGCCTCTCGCCGCCGACCGCCGCCGTGGGCCACCTCCCGCAGGAGCCCGAGCGCCGCCCCGGCGAGTCGATCCGCAGCTTCCTTGCCCGGCGCACCGGCGTCGAGGAAGCCCAGCGGGCCATGGACGAGGCGACACAGGGCCTGGTCGACGGAACGCCGGGCGCGGACGACGCGTACGCGCTGAGCCTGGAGCGCTGGCTGTCGCTCGGCGGCGCCGACCTGGACGAGCGGTCCGAGGAGGTCGCGGCCTCCCTCGGCCTCGACATCAGCCTCGACCAGCCGATGACCTCCCTCTCCGGCGGCCAGGCCGCCCGCGCGGGCCTCGCCTCGCTGCTCCTCTCGCGCTACGACGTGTTCCTCCTGGACGAGCCGACCAACGACCTCGACCTGGCGGGCCTCGAACGCCTGGAGAACTTCGTACGGGGACTGCGCGCCGGCACGGTGGTCGTCAGCCACGACCGCGAGTTCCTCACCCGCACCGTCACCAAGGTCCTCGAACTCGACCTGGCCCAGCAGCAGATCAACCTCTACGGCGGCGGCTACGAGGCATATCTGGAGGAGCGCGACGTCGCGCGCCGGCACGCCCGCGACGAGTTCGAGGAGTACGCCGACAAGAAGTCCGCCCTGGAGAGCCGCGCCCAGATGCAGCGCGGCTGGATGGACAAGGGCGTCAAGAACGCCCGGCGCAAGGCGGGCGACAACGACAAGATCGGCAAGAACTTCCGCAGCGAGTCCAGCGAGAAGCAGGCCGCGAAGGCACGCCAGACGCAGCGCATGATCGAGCGGCTCGACGTCGTCGAGGAGCCCCGCAAGGAGTGGGAGCTGCGCATGGAGATCGCGTCGGCGCCGCGCTCCGGCAGCGTCGTCGCCACCCTGCGCGACGCCGAGGTGCACCGCGGTGACTTCACCCTCGGCCCGGTGTCGCTCCAGCTCGACTGGGCGGACCGGGTGGCGATCACCGGCGCGAACGGCTCGGGCAAGTCGACCCTGCTCGGCACGCTCCTGACGCGCATCCCCACGGACGCGGGCCACGCGGCTCTCGGCTCGGGGGTGCTCGTCGGCGAGGTGGACCAGGCCCGCGCGCTGTTCCACGGCCCGGAGTCGCTCCTGGACGCGTTCTGCGCGGCCGTGCCCGACACCGAACCGGCGGAGGTACGCACCCTGCTGGCCAAGTTCGGCCTGAAGGCGGCCCACGTCCTGCGCCCGGCGGCCACGCTCTCGCCGGGCGAGCGCACCCGGGCGGGCCTCGCGCTGCTCCAGGGCCGTGGCGTCAACCTCCTGGTCCTGGACGAGCCGACCAACCACCTCGACCTGCCGGCGATCGAACAGCTGGAGTCGGCCCTCGACGCGTACGAGGGCACGCTGCTCCTGGTGACGCACGACCGCAGGATGCTGGATGCCGTACGGGTCACGCGCCGTCTGGAGGTGGCGGAGGGCAAGGTGACCGAGCTGTCACCCTGACCTCCGCCGACTCTCCGGGGTCTTGCCGGATCAGCGCTGCTTGGGGTCCAGGAGCCCGGCCCTGCGCAGCGCGTCCGCCATCGCGTCATTGGCCGGCGCCGGGGCCTGCCGCTGCTGCCGCTGGCCGCCGCCCTTGCCCTTGCCGCCCTGGCCGCCCTGCTGGCGCGGGGGCCGCTGTCCCCGCTGCTGCGGCGGGCGCCCGGCCCGCCCCTGCTGCTCGCCGCCCGCGGCGTTCGCCTCGTCGTCCAGGCGCAGCGTCAGCGAGATCCGCTTGCGCGGAATGTCGACGTCCATCACCTTCACCTTGACGATGTCGCCCGGCTTCACCACGTCCCGCGGGTCCTTGACGAACGTCTTGGACATCGCGGAGACATGCACGAGCCCGTCCTGGTGGACGCCGATGTCCACGAAGGCGCCGAACGCCGCGACGTTCGTGACGACGCCCTCCAGGACCATCCCCGACGCGAGGTCGGAGATCTTCTCGACGCCGTCCTTGAAGGTCGCCGTCTTGAAGGCGGGACGCGGGTCGCGGCCGGGCTTCTCCAGCTCCTTGAGGATGTCGGTCACCGTAGGCAGACCGAAGGACTCGTCGACGAACTCGTCCGCCCGCAGGGAGCGCAGCGTCGCCGTGTCGCCGACCAGCGAGGCGACCTCGCCGCCCGTCTTCTTCGCCATCCTGCGCACCACCGGATACGCCTCGGGGTGCACGGCGGAGGCGTCGAGCGGGTCGTCGCCGCCGCGGATGCGCAGGAAGCCCGCGCACTGTTCGTACGCCTTGGGGCCGAGGCGGGCCACGTCCTTGAGGCCCTTGCGGGAGGAGAAGGGGCCGTTCGTATCGCGGTGCGCCACGATGTTCTCGGCGAGGCCCGCGCCGATGCCGGAGACGCGGGAGAGCAGCGGGGCGGACGCGGTGTTCACGTCCACGCCCACGC
>NZ_JBNNJZ010000517.1:0-5810 GCF_050270335.1 Streptomyces sp. NPDC059900 | reverse complement strand
CAGTTGATACACCGGCGATAAGGGCCGGCTCGTAGCATCGATGCCTACGGCATCACCGAATGCATCAACGCCTCCGGCGGCGACGGGGCGCTTGTGCGGGACTGCCGGTGGCTTCAGGATGCAGGCATGTCTGAGTCAACGTCAGCATCCGCAGCAGCGTCCGGGTCGCCGGAACCCTCCGTACTCGCCGCCCTGGTGGCCGGGTTGCGCGGGGGCGGGATCACAGTCGTCGACCTCACCGCGCCGTTGTCGTCCACCACACCCGTGCTCGAACTGCCGCCCCAGTTCGGGCAGACCAAGGTGTTCGAACTCGAGGAGATCAGCCGGTACGACGACCGGGGGCCCGCCTGGTACTGGAACAACATCCGCACCGGCGAGCACACCGGCACCCACTTCGACGCCCCCAACCACTGGGTCACCGGCAAGGACCTCGCTGATGTCGCCTCGGTGCCCGCCGGTCAACTGGTGGCTCCCGCAGCGGTGTTGGACGTCACCGACGAAGCGGCCAAGGACCCCGACTTCCTGATCGAGGTCGAGCACATACAGGCCTGGCAGAACCGGTACGGGGCGCTGCCCGACGGCTGCTGGCTCCTGGTGCGGACCGGGTGGGACAGCAGATCGTACGCGCAGGAGCCGTTCCTCAACGCCGACGAGAACGGCTCGCACACGCCGGGCCTGTCCGCGGCCTGCGCCCGCTGGGTGGCCGAGGAGTCGCCTGTCATGGGGCTCGGCGTGGAGACCGTGGGCACCGACGCGGGCCGGGCGCACGGCTTCGAGCCCGCGTTTCCCTGTCACTCGTATCTCATGGGCAGCGGAAAGTACGGGCTGACACAGCTTCAGAACCTGGCGGAACTGCCGCCCACCGGGGCCGTCGTGATCGCCGGACCGCTGCCCATCGTCTCGGGCTCGGGAGCGCCCGCGCGAGTCCTCGCCCTCGTCGAGCGGGCGGGACGGTCGTCGTGAAGGTCGCCGAAGCCGTCGGGCGGGCCCTGGTCGCGGCCGGTGTCGGCCAGGCCTTCGGCGTGGTGGGCTCCGGCAACTTCCACGCCACCAACGCGATGGTGGCGGCGGGCGCCCGTTTCGTCGCCGCGCGCCACGAGGGCGGCGCCGCCACCATGGCGGACGCGTACGCCCGGGTGCGGGGCGCGGCGGCGGTGCTCAGCGTGCACCAGGGCTGCGGGCTCACCAATGCCCTCACGGGAATCGGCGAGGCGGCCAAGAGCCGGACGCCGCTCGTCGTGCTCGCGGCGGAGGCGACCGAAGCACGCTCCAACTTCCATGTCGACCAAGCCGCGTTGGCGCAGGCGGTCGGCGCCAGGAGCGTCCGCGTCACGTCGGCGGCCGATGCCGTCGCACAGACGTCGGCCGCCGTGCGCCGTGCCGTCCACGAGCGGTGCACGATCGTGCTCAACCTGCCGCTCGACGTACAGACCGAGGACGTTCCCGACGCGGACCGGGCCCTGGCCGCCGTCACACCCCCGCCGCCGCGCCCGGCCGTCGAACCCGCCGCCGATGACATCGCGGCCCTCGCCGGGGTCCTCGCGCACGCCGAGCGCCCGGTGTTCGTCGCCGGACGCGGTGCGCGCGGCCCCGAATGCCGCCGGGCGGTCGAGACGCTCGCCGAGCGGTGCGGCGCGCTGCCGGCGACATCGGCGGTGGCCCGCGGCCTCTTCCGGGGCAACCCGTGGTCGCTCGACGTGGCGGGCGGATTCTCCTCGCCGCTGGCCGCCGAGCTGATCCGGGGCGCCGACGTGATCGTGGCCCTTGGCTGTTCGCTCACCATGTGGACGACGCGGCACGGCGGGCTCATCGGCCCTGACACGACCCTGGTCCAGGTCGACGACGACCCCGCGGCACTCGGCGCACACCGCCCCGTCCACCTCGGAGTCACCGGCGACGTGCGCCTGACGGCGGAGCGGACACTCACCGCACTGGAGGGAGAAGGCGGACCCGGCTACCGCACCCCGGACATCGCCGACGCCCTCGCCGCGCGACTGGGCTGGCGCGACATCCCGTACGAGGACACCGGCACCCGCGACCGCATCGACCCGCGCACGCTCAGCGCCGCCCTCGACGACATCCTTCCCGAGCAGCGGATCGTCGGCGTCGACTCGGGCAACTTCATGGGCTACCCGACGATGTATCTGTCCGTCCCCGACGAGCAGGGCCTGTGTTTCACCCAGGCCTTCCAGTCCATCGGCCTGGGCCTCGCCACCACGATCGGCGCGGCCCTGGCCCGCCCGGACCGGCTCGCGGTGGCCGCGCTCGGCGACGGCGGGGCGCTGATGAGCGCCGTCGAACTCGACACGGTGCGTCGGCTCGGACTGCCGATGGTGATCGTCGTGTACAACGACGACGCGTACGGAGCCGAGGTGCATCACTTCGGCCCGGACGGATTCCCGCTCGGCACGGTCGAGTTCCCGCCCACCGACATCGCGGCCGTGGCCCGCGGCTACGGCTTCGACGCGGTGACCGTACGCACCCCCGACGACCTGAAGGCCGTACGGGACTGGGTGGCGGGCCCGCGCACCGCACCGCTGCTCGTCGACGCCAAGGTGGTGCGCGGGCAGGCGGCGTGGTGGCTCGAAGAGGCATTCCGCGGCCACTGAGTGCCCTACCGCGCCAGCAGCACGGCGGCGTCCGGTTCCGAGTGGGTGGCGAAGGTGTCCGTGACGGTGAAGCGGTTCAGGTCGACGACGGCGATCTCGTTGGTGTCCAGCAGCGATGCGTACGCCAGTGGCCTGGTGGGGTGGAGTGTCACCGCGGACGGGGTTCCGGTCAGGCGGAGGGTGCGCAGGGTGCGCAGGTCGGTGCTCCACAGCGTGAGGGTTCTGGCGGCGATGTCCGTCACCAGCAGCCGTTCGTCGTCGACCGTGTAGACCCGCAAGGGGTCGCCGCCCGCCTTCTTGGTCCTGCGCACCTTCATGGTGCGGGCGTCGACGGCGACCAGCGCGGAGCTCTTGCGGGCGCCGACGAACAGCGTCTTCTCGTCCCGGCTCAGGCAGCTGCTCTCGGGCAGCAGGCCGGGAGTGACCAGGACGGGTGCCACGGAGGCGTCATGAGGGCGTACGAGACTCACCGTGTGGGACAACAGGCCCGTCACATAGGCCCGTTCGCCGTCGCGGCTGAGCGTGAACAGGTGCGTCTTCACTCCCTGCGTGGGCACCGCCCTGGTCGGTGCCGTGTCGGTGGACGGCGCGTCGAAGCCGAGCAGTACCGCCTTCTCCTCGCTCAGGGCGTACAGCCGGTCGTGGCGGTCGATGCCCATGCCGTGGATGCGGTTGAAGGGACGGGTGTCGATGGTGCGGGCCAGGGTCCGCGCGGCCAGGTCGATGACGAAGACCGCGGAGCCGCCCTCGCCGGCCGTGGAGGCCATGCGCACGCCGTAGTGCCCGACGTAGGCGAAACGTCCGCGCGAGTCGACGACCATCTCATGGGGGTATTCGGGCAGACGGATCGTCTGGTGGCGCTCGCCCGTCACGGCGTCGTAGAAGCTCACCGAGTGATTGCTCTTCTCCACCACCACCAGTACGTCGGTCTGCGCCGCCCGAGGAGCGCCGGAAACACCCGAGGCGGGCGTGGAAAGCCCGCTCGCCAGCGTCCCGGCGCCCACCGCCTTGATCACCGTCCTGCGCGTCGTCACAGTCCCGCACCCCGATCCTGATCCGTCGACAGCCTGCCTCGCGTGCGCGTGACGAGCTTGCTCGACGCGGGACTGCGGCGTCCAGAGCGCCTTCGTGGGGCGGATGTGGCTGCGTGGCCGTTTCGTGGCCGTACTACCCTTTCAGCGTGATCAACCCCACCGAGCCCGAGGGGCCGCACGACGCGGTTCGGCCGGCCAATCAGGGACGGCGGGTCGCGGCCCGCAACCGGGCCGCCCTCATCGCCGCCGCCCGCGAGGTCTTCGCCGAACAGGGCCTGTACGCGCCGCTCTCGGCCGTCGCCCGCCGTGCCGGGGTGGGGCAGGGCAGCCTCTACCGGCACTTCGCCGACCGCATCGCGCTGGCCACCGCCGTCCTGGACGAGAACGTCCGGCAGGTCGAACAGGCCGCCGCCGAGCCCGGCGCGGACCTCGCCGGCGTTCTGGGCGTGGTCACCTGGCACATCACCCGGTCGACCGCGTTCGTCGACCTGCTGCGCATACGGGGCGACGACGAGCAGGCCAGGGCACTGGCCGGGCGCGTGCACACCGTCCTGTCCCGGTGCCTGCCCGCAGGCCATCGCCTGACCGCCGACGACGTCATGCTCGCCGTCGCGATGGTCTCCGGGGCCGTCGGCGGCCCCACCCCCCAGGACCGCGAACGCCGCGCTCTGGCCGCATGGGGCCTGCTCGGCGTGGAGGTGGGGCCGCTGCGGTCCGTCGAGACCACCGTCGACGACTCGTGAGCCTCGGCTGCCGCTAGCCGCCGTTGGACTGCCGTATGCCGTCGCCGAGCGCGGTGAAGCGGTAGACGTAACCGCCGTCGGGGCCGCTGACGGTCATGTACGCCTTCCTGCTGCCCGGCGAGATCGCGACGTTGGTCGCCGACTCCAGGCCTTCGGCGGCCTTGGCCGGAATCTCGACGGTGGCCAGGCGTTCGCCGTCCGGGCTGTACACGGCCATGGCCGGCCTGCCGTGCAGCGCCTGGTAGAGGTTGCCGTCGGCGTCCACGGCGATGGAGTCGGTCTGGGCCACGCCCGCGTCGACATGGATGGCCTCGTGCTGAGAGGTCACCGCGGTCTTGTCCGCGTCGAGGAGCAGATAGGACACGGTGTTCTCGGCGAGCTCGCTGATCCACAGGCCGCGCGTCCCCGGGTCGAACATCACCCCGTTGGGGTGGGCGAGTTCGTCGGCGAGGACGGTCGTCTTCTTGCCGTCGCGGTCGATGCGCACGATGCGGCCCTCGGCTTCACCGGGCTTCATGCCGTGCAGATCGCTCACGTACAGGTTGCCCTCGTCGTCGAAGGCGATGTCGTCGGGGTTCATGGCGGAGCCGTCCACCTCGCCGGAGAAGAACGTGCGCGGATCTGACCCGTCCGGCTCCGTGCTGAGGACCGGGCCGGTGTAGTCGGTCAGGTAGAGGCGGCCGTCGTACGGGCTGATCTGCGCGGAGGTGTAGGCGCCGGTCTTGTCGGTGTAGACGCCCCTGTGCTTGCCGGTGTCCAGGTCGACGGAGAGGACCTTGGGCTCGCCTGCGGGGGCGGTGACGTCCACGACGTACAGGTCGCCGTTCTCGTCGAGGACCGGGCCTTCCAACAGGGTCCTGCCGGTGGCTTCGTGCGGGTCGGTCACGTGCGCGACCCTCGTGGCCTTGATGGTCCGGCCCTCGCCGGACGACTGGGGGTGCGAGGCCGGCGCGGCGGTGGTCCGGGTGCCGCACGCGGTCAGGGCCAGCAGAGCGAGGGCGGCGACACCGGTCAGGGCGGTGCGGGGGAGGAGTGCGCGGTACGCGGGCATGCGGGGGAGGTGCTCCTTCCGAGGGGGATGGGGGAGATGGGGGGAGACGTGACGCGGGGGGCCCGGGAAGACGGGGGAGGCTCCGGGCGCCGGTCGCCGTCAGGCCGCCGACCAGCCGCCGTCCGAGGGCAGCACGGCGCCGTTGATGTTCACGGAGTCCCTGCTGAGCAGGAACGTGATGGAGGCGGCCAGTTCCTCCGCCATGGCCAGGCCCGGGATCGCCACCCGCATCTTCGCGGTGCGGGCCGAGCCGTACGGGGCGGCGGTCGGCACCGGGATGCCGGTGGCCACCGCGCCCGGAGCGACGGCGTTGATCTGCACGCCCGTGCCCGCGTACTGGTAGGCCGACGACAGCGTCAGGCCGACCAGGGCG
>NZ_JBNNJZ010000516.1:0-5847 GCF_050270335.1 Streptomyces sp. NPDC059900 | reverse complement strand
GATACGGAACGGCCCGGTCCGACCGGCCGTTCCGAGGAACGAGACGAAGCCGTCCGCGCGATGGATGCGGCAGGGGCGAACACCGCCCGCCGCACCGGCGCGGGCGGCTTTTTCCTTCAACGAATCCCACATCGTGGATGATCGCGTCTCATCATCCGACACCCCGGTGACACGGCCGCCCTTGCGTCCTTACGATCGGACGCATGCAGCGACAGGCGGACCTCACGAAGCGGCGGGCAGTAGACCTGTGCCGCGTCGCCGCCATGCTCTGTCGCACCTTCTGAGCGGGAGCCCCGACTCCCGTATCCCCCGGCCCGTTGACCTCGTCAGGGCCACCCCGTGCCGCGTACGCCGCGCGATCGCGCAATCACGGCCCGCACCCGGCACGTGCCCCTCGCACAGCACCAAAGCCCCGCCGTAACTGCCCCGGAGGAGAAGAAGTATGAGCCGCAGCGACGTCCTGGTAGACGCCGACTGGGTCGAGGCCCACATCGACGACCCGAAGGTTGCCATCGTCGAGGTCGACGAAGACACCTCCGCGTACGACAAGAACCACATCAAGAACGCGATCCGCATCGACTGGACCGACGACCTCCAGGACCCGGTCCGCCGCGACTTCGTCGACCAGGAGGGCTTCGAGAAGCTCCTCTCGGCCAAGGGCATCGCGAACGACACCACCGTCGTCCTCTACGGCGGCAACAACAACTGGTTCGCGTCCTACGCCTTCTGGTACTTCAAGCTCTACGGCCACCAGGACGTGAAGCTCCTCGACGGCGGCCGCAAGAAGTGGGAGCTCGACTCCCGCGACCTGGTCGACGGCTCCGAGGTCCCCAGCCGCCCCGCCACGGACTACAAGGCCAAGGCCCAGGACACCTCGATCCGCGCCTTCCGCGACGACGTCGTGTCGGCCATCGGCTCGCAGAACCTGGTCGACGTGCGTTCGCCCGACGAGTTCAGCGGCAAGCTGCTCGCCCCGGCGCACCTGCCGCAGGAGCAGTCGCAGCGTCCGGGCCACGTCCCGTCCGCGCGCAACATCCCGTGGTCGAAGAACGCCAACGACGACGGCACCTTCAAGTCGGACGACGAGCTCAAGGCCCTCTACGAGGACGAGCAGGTCGACCTGGCCAAGGACACCATCGCCTACTGCCGCATCGGTGAGCGTTCGGCCCTGACCTGGTTCGTCCTGCACGAGCTGCTCGGCCAGACCAACGTCAAGAACTACGACGGCTCCTGGACCGAGTACGGCTCCCTCGTCGGCGTGCCGATCGAGCTCGGCGCCAACAAGTAACCCTCCCGAAGACCGCAGTGACCTGACCAGCTAAGGACGAACGCATATGTGTGGAGCGAAGGCCGGCGGACCCGACGCCTCGACGATCAAGCCCGGCGAGACCACCATCCAGGGCCAGGTGACCCGCGACGGCGAGCCCGTCAGCGGCTACGTGCGCCTGCTCGACTCGACCGGCGAGTTCACCGCCGAGGTCCCCACCTCGGCGACCGGCCAGTTCCGCTTCTACGCGGCCGAGGGCACGTGGACCCTGCGCGCCCTGATCCCGGGCGGCACGGCCGACCGCACGGTCGTGGCCCAGACGGGCGGCCTCGCGGAGGTCGCGATCGCGGTCTGACGACAGCAGATCACTGACGGCCAGAGGGCCGCACCCCAGGGGGTTGGACGCCACTGGTACGGGGTGCGGCCCTCTGGTTTTCTTCTCCGCCGGCAGGCACGGGTGAAGCGGACCTCTGATGCCGCCGGTGAGGGCTAGCGGTGGTGTTTGCCGTCGAGTTCGTCCCACCATTCGTCGGACTTCGAGTCGCCCGACGGGGCGTCCCACCAGCGGTCGTCCGGGCCCCGGCGGTTCGCCACGATGGCTGCCAGGGGCGGGATCACCATCGCCACGACGCACATGCCGACGGCGACGGGAATGGACCAGAGACGCACGACGCCCCACGCCAGGACGAACAGGGCGATGCACGTGCCCATCATGGCGAAGTACGCGTGGCGTCGTCGCGCGAGCATGCTTCCAGCGTACGACCGCGGACAGCCGCCGTCAGTATCAGTAGACGAGTGCCTGGGTGCCGTCCGTCATCGCTTCCTGCACGAACACCTGTGCGCCTGCGATCCGTACTCCGTCGAGCACGTCCTTTTCGGTGATGTCGCGGCGCGCCGCGCACTGGGTGCAGAGCGTGATCCCGCCCGCGGCCAGGATCGAGTCGATCAGGCCGGGCAGCGGCGCCGCGTGCGGCAGCTCGAACTCCGCGGCCCGGCCCGGCAGCGCGAACCACGCGGACTCGCCGGTCAGCCAGAGGGAGACCTCGACGCCGCTGGCCACGGCCACCGCCGCCACCGTGAAGGCCTGCGAGCAGCGCTCGGGGGCGTCGGCCCCTGCGGTCACCTTGATCACGAGCTTCTTCGCCATGGCGGCATCGTAAGGCCATGCGGGAGGCCACTCGTAAGGCCACCTCGCAGAGAGGCGAGCGGCGCGCACGACTACAGTGGGAGCGGCTCTGATACCTGCCCCCATAGCTCACCCCATAGCTCACCGAGGAGCACCCCGTGCTTGAGGCCTTCTTCTCCGCCCTGCTGGTTCTGGTCTGCGTCGGCGTTCTCGCGTTCGCCGCGCTGTCCGTGAAGAAGCTGTACCAGGGTCAGCGCTGAGCCCCGTACGTCCCGTACGCCACCTAGAGATCGCCTGAGCATCCCATGATCGAGATTCCGTCCGACCTGCACCCCGACCTCGTGCCCCTCGTTTGGCTCCTCGGCAACTGGGCCGGCGCGGGAGTCACCGACTTCCCCGGCTCCGAGAAGGCGAACTTCGGCCAGGAAGTGTCCTTCTCCCACGACGGGCGGGACTTCATCGAGTACCACTCGCACACGTGGGTGCTCGACGCCGAGGGCAACAAGGTCAAGCCCCTGGAGTCCGAGTCGGGCTTCTGGCGCATCGACAAGGACCGCAAGGTCGAGACCGTGATGGTCCGCGACGACGGCGTGGTCGAGGTCTGGTACGGCGAGCTCGCCGACCAGAAGCCGCAGATCGACCTGGCCACGGACGCGGTCGCCCGTACGGCGGCCTCCGGCCCGTACAGCGGCGGCAAGCGTCTGTACGGGTACGTGAAGGGCGATCTGATGTGGGTCGGCGAGAAGCAGACCCCCGAGGTGCCGCTGCGTCCGTACATGTCGGCGCAGCTGAAGAAGGTCGTCTCGCCCGAGGACGTCGCCGAGATGGCCAGGGGCCTCGGCGACCTGCCGGACGACGGCATCGCCTTCTTCAAGTAGGCCGATTGCCGCTCTGGCCTAGACTGCCTGTGTGGCGAGCACCGACTTCGACTGGAAGAGCGACCTGCGACAGCGCGGCTACCGGCTGACGCCGCAGCGTCAGCTCGTCCTCGAAGCCGTCGACACCCTTGAGCACGCGACCCCCGACGACATCCTCTGCGAAGTGCGGAAGACGGCGTCGGGGGTCAACATTTCCACGGTGTACCGCACCCTGGAGCTCCTGGAGGAGCTGGGTCTGGTCAGCCATGCCCACCTGGGGCACGGCGCCCCGACGTACCACCTGGCGGACCGCCACCACCACCTCCACCTGGTGTGCAGGGACTGCACGAACGTCATCGAGGCGGATGTCTCCGTGGCCGCTGACTTCACCGCGAAGCTGCGGGATACGTTCGGCTTCGACACGGACCTGAAGCACTTCGCGATCTTCGGGCGCTGCGAGAACTGCTCCGGCAAGGACACCAAGGCCGCCGAGGAATAAGAACGCCCGCTACCGGGTCGTAGTGTGGGTGAACATGAAGAGCCCCCTCCTGTCCCTGCCCGGCGCCGTCCCCGCCGAGGGTGTGGACGAAGGCGTCGCCGCCCACTACGGCGATCTGTTCCGTGAGCAGCGCGCCCTCGCGGACGGAACCGGTTTCGTCGATCTCTCGCACCGCGGTGTCGTCACCGTCTCGGGCCCCGACCGGCTGAGCTGGCTGCACCTGCTGCTCACGCAGCACGTGACGGAGCTGCCGGTCGGCCAGGCCACCGAGGCGCTGATCCTCTCCGCGAACGGCCACATCGAGCACGCGCTGTATCTCGTCGACGACGGCGAGACGGTGTGGGCGCACGTCGAGCCCGGCACGCAGGACGCCCTTGTCGCGTACCTGGAGAGCATGAAGTTCTTCAACCGCGTCGAAGTCGCCGACCGCACGGACGAGTTCGCGGTGGTGCATCTGCCGGCCGGTTCGATCGCGCCGGTCCCGGACGGTGTCGTCGTACGCGAGACGGCCCACGGACGTGATCTGTTCCTGCCGCGTACGTCCCTCGAGTCGTACGCCGAGGAGAACGGCCCCGCCGTCGGCATCCTCGCCTACGAGGCGCTGCGCGTGGAGGCGCACCGGCCGCGGCTGGGCTTCGAGACGGACCACCGCACGATTCCGCACGAGCTGGGCTGGATCGGCACGGCGGTGCATCTGCAGAAGGGCTGCTACCGCGGCCAGGAGACGGTCGCCCGCGTGCAGAACCTGGGCAAGCCGCCGCGCCGCCTGGTCTTCCTGCACCTGGACGGCAGCGAGGTGCATCTGCCGGTGGCGGGTACGGAGCTGCGGCTCGCCTCGGAGGGCGAGGAGGGCCGGAAGCTGGGCTTCGTCACCACCGCCGTACGCCACCACGAGCTCGGTCCGATCGCGCTCGCCCTGGTGAAGCGGAACGTGCCGCTGGACGCGGGGCTGCTCGCGGGGTCGGTGGCGGCCTCGCAGGAGGTCGTGGTCGAGCCGTAGCAACGAATGTGACCGGGTTGCTCAGGTGACCCGGTCACGTAGATGACCCGGTTACGTAGGTGACTCGGTTACGTAGGTGACCCGGTCACATTTCCAGCAGGACCGTGAACGGCCCGTCGTTCGTCAGCGACACCCGCATCTGCGCCCCGAAGCGCCCCGTCGCCACCGTGGCGCCCAGCGAGCGGAGTTGGGCGACCACCTCGTCCACCAGGGGCTCGGCGACATCGCCGGGCGCGGCGGCGTTCCAGGTGGGCCTGCGGCCCTTGCGCGCGTCGCCGTACAGCGTGAACTGGCTGATGACGAGCAGCGGTGCGTCGATGTCCGAGCAGGACTTCTCGTCGGCCAGCATCCGAACGGACCAGAGCTTGCGGGCCAGTTGGGCCGCCTTCTCCTTGGTGTCCTCGTGGGTCACGCCGACCAGGACGCACAGTCCCTCGCCGGTGATCTCGCCGACCGTCTCGGGGCCGTCCTCGCCCTGGACGACCACGCTCGCCCCGTCCACCCTCTGCACCACAGCACGCATATGGCCCATCATGCCTGCTCCGTACGGCCGCGATGCGCCCGGATGCGCCGCCCGAGAGGTTGGCCTGAACCCCCCATCTGGGGCCGAATGGGTCCACTCGCTCACATAGCGGCCACGAGTGGTGGCACCATGCTCACACGCGGTGTACCGCGCCGGTCGAGGGGACGGTAGAGCCACATGAGCACACCAAGTACGGGGCAGCCGCCCGGAGCTGTGTCGCTGACCCACATGAGCGCCGCGCGGCGTACGAACGTGCCGCGTCCGCCCGTGCAGCGCACGGGCAGCCCCGGCCTGCTCGCCGAGCAGCCGGAGCGCGACCTGACGGCGCTGCTGCTGCGGGAGCTGCGCGAGCTGCGCAGGGACGCCCAGCAGAACGAGGCGGACCTGAGCTATGTCCGGCGTCTGCTCCAGGGGCGGATCGACATCCTGCGGGCCGAGGTCGCCCGCCGCAGGAACCCGGCGGCACCGGGTCCCGAGGGGCCGCCGCTCGTGCTCCGGCTCTCCGAGATCCTCACGGACGGTCCCGCCCGGCACCGCTCCTCCGCCCGGCATGTGACGCTCGGCACGCCGCACAG
>NZ_JBNNJZ010000515.1:0-5854 GCF_050270335.1 Streptomyces sp. NPDC059900 | reverse complement strand
CGTACAGGACGTGGATCGCTGCCTTCGCCAGCGGCATCGGCAGTCGTCCGGCCGCCGTCATCCTGGAGCCGGACGCCCTGGGAGACACCAGCTGCATGACACCTGCGCAGATCTCCGAGCGCAACGCGCTGCTCAACAACGCCATCGATCAGTTCAACCAGAAGGCCCCCAACACCTGGGTCTACCTGGATGCCGGCAACCCGGCCTGGCTGGCGGCCCCCACGATGGCGCAGCACCTGGCCGACGCGGGAGTGCGCAAGGCCCACGGCTTCTCGCTGAACGTCTCGAACTACCTGACCACCGGCGAGAACACCGCGTACGGCAACGCGATCAACGCGAAGCTGAGCTCGTCATACGGCTACACCAAGCCTTACGCCATCGACACCAGCCGCAACGGTTACGGATCCAACGGCGCATGGTGCAACCCGGCAGGCCGCAAACTCGGCACCCCGACCCAGCTCGGCGGCGGGGCCGAAATGCTGCTGTGGGTCAAGACGCCCGGTGAATCCGACGGCAACTGCGGTGTGGGCGCCGGATCGGTGGCCGACCAGTTCCTCCCCGAGGTCGCCTACAAGATGATCTACGGCTACTGACCTCCCCGTCCGGACTGCCGCCCCTTGAGCTCCCGTGGCCGCGCCCGTCGATGCATCGCCCGTCCCCGCCTCTGCCCCCGTCCTCGTCCCTGCCCCACCCCGTTCCTGTCCTGTCCGTCCCGACCAGGAGCCCACATGAGATCCGGTATCCGGCCCGTCAGACGCATGGCCCTGCTCGCCTCGGCCGCCCTGATGATTGCCTGCGCGGCGGCCCCGGCCGCACAAGCGCAGGAAGCACCCGCCGAACAGACACGACAGAAGGTCATCACCCCGACCACGCGCTTCTACGTCGACCCGCACAGCAAGGCCGCCGAGCAGGCGGTGACCGACCTGCGCAAGGGGGACCGGGCCAACGCCCTGAACATGGCCAAGCTGGCCGCCCAGCCGCAGGCCGAGTGGTTCACCGAAGGCACGCCCGCCCAGGTCAGAAAGGAGGTGCGCAAGCTCGTCCACGCCGCCGCGGTCACCCGGCGTGTGCCGGTCCTCGTCGCCTACAACATCCCCGGCCGCGACTGCAGCCTCTACTCCGGCGGCGGAGCCGCCTCCTCGGCCGCGTACCGTCAGTGGATCGATGCCTTCGCCGACGGCATCGGCACCCGCAAAGCCGCCGTCGTCCTGGAGCCCGACGGCCTTGCGGCCCTCCCCAAAGACTGCGCCGGAGACATCGACCCCACCGGCGAACTCACCGCTTATCGCATGGCGGACCTCGCCTACGCTGTGCGCACCCTCAAAAGCGAGCCGAACACCGCAGTATATCTCGACGCGGGCAACAGCCAGTGGAAGTCGGTCGGTGACATCACGCAGCGGCTCCTGGACGTCGGCCTGGAGCAGAGCGACGGCTTTGCCCTCAATGTCTCCAACTACCAGCCCACCGACCAGGCTTCGCGCTACGGAACCTGGATAGCCAAGTGCGCGTGGTACGCCACCAAGGGACCGGAGTCGGGCCGCGGCCACGCCGACTGGTGCGCCAGTCAGTACTACTCGCCCGCCGCGCCCAACGACGGCACCCCGGGCAACTCCGTCTCCCCCACCGACCCATCGACCTGGCACTGGACCGACGCCTGGTTCGACCAGAACACGGGCGGCGCGTCGACCGATGAACTGGCCCGCTTCGTGGTGGACACCAGCCGCAACGGCCTCGGGGCCTGGACGCCGCCCCCGGGCAAGTACACCGGCGACCCGGAGACATGGTGCAACCCGCCCGGTCGCGGCATGGGACCCCGCCCCACCGCCAGCACCCAGGTCCCGCTCGTCGACGCCTACCTGTACGTGAAGACCATCGGCGAATCCGACGGCAGCTGCACACGCAACACCGGCGGCACCATCGACCCCGAGTACGGCATCGTCGACCCGGCCGCCGGCGTCTGGTGGCCCGAACAGGCCCACACCCTCGCCCGCAATGCCGTGCCCGGCCTGGAATTTCCCCGGTAGCTCCCGGCTGCCTGCGAGTCGTGGAGCGACGCGGGCCGCACGTGATTCGCTGCCGCTCTGCCCGCTCACGTACCAAGGATGTCGCCGCGCCCGCCCGGAGCCGGCGCGGCGTTCATCGACTCCGCGCCGGCGGCATCGACGGGCCGGAGACGACCCGGCCGACGCAATCATCAGAACCGCGGGGTGCTCACACCGGCAGCGTCCCCGTCGCGGCCACCTTCGCGTACCAGGGCGAGTAAGCGTCTGAGCAGGCGCCGCGGGCGGGCCGAGGAGGGGTGACGAGGCCGCATCAAAGGACTCCTTGGGGGTGTGGGGTGACCCAGGTACAGCGGACCGGGCTGCGGGGCAGAGATAGTTCCGATACTTTTTCGGAAGGTTTCCGGATTCAGTGACGCCTCAAGGTAGGAATACGCGACCCTCCGGTCAAGCCATCTCGCGGATCTGTCTGCAAACAGCGGGTCGGTGTAAGAGGTGGGGAGCAAAAGCTCAGGTGAAAGCGGTACATCGCCCGGCCTGGTGACGTTCCGCAAGTTTCGGCCGACGAACGGAAAATGTATCTGCGAGGAGTATTGACGCTGCACCGTCAATGCCCCACTCTCCCTGTCTGAGAAGCCGACCACGGTTCGATATTTCGCCTGCCGCCCATCTCGGGCCCCCAGTGCCGTACGACAGATCCGTGCACCTCAGCACCAACTGCTCCCGGCTCCTCGCACTGTCCTGCCCGAGCCCGCGCGTCAGTCCTTCCCCTGATGTCTCTCCAGGAGATACAGCCATGAGTTTGTATGCCCCCACCAGACCCGCTGCCCGACGGAAGACCAGCGGTCTGGTGTTATCGCTGGTCACCGGTATCGTCGGTGCGATGCTTGCCGTGGCCCCGGCGCCGCCCGCACACGCGGCCGAGAGCACGCTCGGCGCCGCGGCGGCACAAAGCGGCCGCTACTTCGGCACCGCCATCGCCTCCGGCAGGCTGGGCGACTCGGCGTACACGTCGATCGCGGGCCGAGAGTTCAACTCGGTGACGGCCGAGAACGAGATGAAGATCGACGCCACCGAACCCCAGCGGGGCCAGTTCAACTTCACCGCCGGTGACCGCGTCTACAACTGGGCGGTGCAGAACGGCAAGAAGGTGCGCGGCCACACCCTGGCCTGGCATTCCCAACAGCCCGGCTGGATGCAGAACCTCAGCGGCAGCACGCTGCGCCAGGCAATGACCGACCACATCAACGGCGTGATGGGCCACTACAAGGGCAAGATCGCCCAGTGGGACGTGGTGAACGAGGCGTTCGCCGACGGCAGTTCCGGTGCGCGGCGCGACTCCAACCTCCAGCGCACCGGCAACGACTGGATCGAGGTCGCCTTCCGCACCGCGCGCGCCGCCGACCCCGCCGCCAAGCTCTGCTACAACGACTACAACGTCGAGAACTGGACCTGGGTCAAGACACAGGCCATGTACAACATGGTCAAGGACTTCAAGCAGCGCGGTGTGCCGATCGACTGCATCGGCTTCCAGTCGCACTTCAACAGCGGAAGCCCCTACAACAGCAACTTCCGCACCACCCTGCAGAACTTCGCCGCCCTCGGCGTCGACGTGGCCATCACCGAGCTCGATATCCAGGGCGCCCCGGCCTCGACCTACGCTGCCGTGACCAACGACTGCCTGGCCGTCTCGCGCTGCCTGGGCATCACCGTCTGGGGCGTGCGCGACAGCGACTCCTGGCGACCGGAGCACACACCGCTGCTGTTCAACGCCGACGGCAGCAAGAAGCCCGCCTACACCGCCGTCCTCGATGCACTCAACGGCGGCTCCACCACGCCCCCCGCGGATGCGGGACAGATCAAGGGCGTCGCTTCAGGCCGCTGCCTGGACGTGCCGAACTCCAGCACGACCGACGGCACCCAGCTCCAGCTGTGGGACTGCGCGGGCCGCACCAACCAGGAGTGGACGTACACCACCGCCGGCGAACTCAGGGTCTACGGCAGCAAATGCCTCGACGCCGGCGGCACCGGCAACGGCGCCAAAGTCCAGATCTACAGCTGCTGGGGCGCCGACAACCAGAAGTGGCGCCTCAACTCCGACGGATCGATCGTCGGCGTCCAGTCCGGCCTCTGCCTCGACGCCCTCGGGGCCGGCACGGCCAACGGCACCCAGATCCAGCTCTACTCCTGCTCCAACGGCAGCAATCAGCGCTGGACCCGCACCTGAGGGCTGACGAACCAACACCTGAGGCACGGGGCCCTCGCCCCGTCGAGGGGCATCACCGGCGGGACGGACCGCCGCCGGGGGTGCCCTCGTGTCCTTGAACAAGGAAGACCAGGTCGTGCCGGCACCGGTATGTAGCGCCTTATGCCCGATGCGCGTCGCCCTCTGGCAGAGGGGCCCTGGCCTGGCCCCAACGGCGGTCAAGGCGCCCCGACCGCTCGATCAGCTCTTCTGGGGCGCCCACGGCCCGAGCATGTCCTTCATCGCATCCGTCAGCGCGAGTTGCAGCAACGGCCCGTAGGTGAGCCGGCCGACCCCGAGGCGGCGGAAGCGCTCAAGGTCATGCTTGACGGGGTGAGCCGTGGAGTTCACGGGCACGGCGACGGCGCCGGTCACCGCCGTAAGCAGCTCGTCGTCGTCCTGGATACGCACCGGGTAGACGCTGTCGGCACCGGCCTGCTCCATGGCCCGCAGCCGCTCGATCGCCTCGTCGAGGACGCCGGAGGGATCGTCCGCGTGCAGGAAGAGGTCGGTGCGCCCGTTGACCCACACCGCAACGCCGGCCTTGTCGGCCGCTGCGCGCAGACCGGCGATGTAGTCCGCGTGCTCCTGTGTGCTGCGCACGCGGCCGCCGT
Organism: Streptomyces sp. NPDC059900; assembly: GCF_050270335.1. NCBI lineage: Bacteria > Bacillati > Actinomycetota > Actinomycetes > Kitasatosporales > Streptomycetaceae > Streptomyces > Streptomyces sp. NPDC059900. The sequence continues at coordinate 995 of NZ_JBNNJZ010000515.1, read as the reverse complement.
CCGAGTGGACGGTGTCCTCGAGGTTGAGACCGACGCCGCCGACCTCGATGAGTCCGGCGATCAGATCCGCGGGCTCCTGTCCGTACCCGGCCTCCAGGTCCACCGATACGGGGATGTCGACCGCCGCGATGATCGGCCGGACGGCGGCCAGTACCTCCTCGAAGGTCTGCCCCTCGTGGTCGTCGGCCCCGCGGGAGTCGGCGAGGGGATGGCTGCCGACTGTCAGCGCGTGGAACCCGGCTCCGGCTGCCGTCCGTGCGGACCAGACGTCCCAGACGGTCGGCAGAACGAGCGGCTTGTGATCGGCATGCAGCTGCTTCAGGCGCTGAGCGCGCTCAACGACGGTGTGAGAATCCATGTTGAGGACGCTACCTCTCGGACCCCCACAAGCAAGGTGCCGACAGGGCATATTCAACGCGCCGGCCCGAAGCCGACCTCGCCGCCGTAGCTCACCGGACGGCCCGGCCAAGGGGACACCGCTCGTCGCCGAACCCGTCCCACTGGGCCGTGCCCACACCGACCCCTCGGAGGGCTACCCGGGGAAGACGGCGCCGACAAGCTCTCTCACAGCCCGGCCGTGCCCCTCTGGCCCGGCTGGGGACAGGCCTGCGCCGCAACCGTGCCCGGCAGGGCCGAGGTGCACCCGATGCCGGTCACCTGTCGTGGGCGGGCGCCTTCTTCGCCCGGGGCACGCGGCCCAGCGCCGGGCGCAGGAGTGGTGCGTGGCGGGTGAGGAAGTCCCACAGCTGGTCGGCGACCGGTCCGTGCGGCTGGTCGCGCCGGCGCGCTGCCGAGAGTTCCTCGACCACGCCGGGGAAGTGCCGTCCGGCGATGGACAGCAGCCGTCCGTCCCGCAATTCGTCCTCGATCATGAATCGCGGCACGTGGCCCCACGCCATGCCGTGCAAGATCAGTTCCTTCTTCATGAGGTGGTCGGGAACGGAGCTGCGGGGCGCGCCGTCCACCAGGAAGTGGCCTTGCCCGGACGGGTGGCG
>NZ_JBNNJZ010000514.1:0-5860 GCF_050270335.1 Streptomyces sp. NPDC059900 | reverse complement strand
GATCTGCACCCCGTAGGTGTCGAACGGATAGCGCACGCCGAGGGTCTTCTCCAGCCAGGCCAGTTGCCCGCCGGTCTCCTCGGCGATGGGCCGGTACTTCGCCTGCTGGTCCGTGGGGACGAGATGGCGCAGCTTCACTCCGTGCGGGCCGCGCCCGTACAGGTAGGTCTGCTTGTTGACGGAGATACCGAGCAGCTCGGGGGCCATGGGGGACTTGAGGGAGAAGTCCCAGGTCCTCTTGGCCCCGGCGGCGCGGGTGCCGGTGAGGTTGCCGTTGGCGGCGGGCGTCCAGCCGTCGGGGGCGGTGAGATGGAAGGTCCAGGTGGCCTTGTCGGAGGGGTGGTCGTTGACCGGCGCGAAGGTGTCGGCGCGGGAGGCCTGGGCCGCGGAGGCAAAGCCGCCGTCGGACATGTGGCGCCAGCCCGGCTGGCCGACCGGCTTGGTCTTGCCGTTGCCGTGGTAGGTCACTTCGACGTCGAAGGCGCGGCGGTCGCGCAGGCCGCCCGCCGGGGTGACGGTGAGCTCCTGACCGCTCTGGCCGGGACTTGTGGCCCACTCGGCCTTCTTGCCGTTGACCTTGACGGCGTCGATGGCCAGCGAGTCGACGTCGAGGTTGAAGGACGACAGGTCCTGGGTGGCTCTCGCCTTGATCTTCATGGTTCCGGTGAAGTCGTACGTCACCGGCGTGAAGTCGAAGGAGAGGTCGTAGTGGCGGACGTCGTAGCCGCCGTTGCCGAGCGTCGGGAAGAGCGGGTCGCCGACGCCGTCCGCACCCGGCGTCGGGTCGAAGGGCGCCGCGTGGGCGTGGGCATGAGCCGGGAGGGCGAGCGCGAGGGTGGCCGCCGCGGCTGCGGTCGCCGTCGCGGCGCGGACGGTGCGAGTACTGCGAGCGCGGACGGCAGGGGTGCTGCGAGCGCGGACGGTACGAGTGCTGCGAGCGCGTACGTCTCGGGTCCAGTTCTCAGCCATGGGGCCGCAACGTAGTAATCGCTTACTGTCAGCGTCAATACCTCCGATGTGTTCGATGAGCCCTCGGTCACCCGGCACAACGGCCTCGCCAGGCCATCGCCCGGACAGAAAGATGCAGAAAGATTCGCGACCCTCTTGCGTGCCGTAGCAACCGCTTACATGCTGTCGCGGGATTACCCGCCTCGCTCCCCGCCCCCTGCCCTGACGCCTCACGGGAGTTCCCCATGCGCATGCCCCGCTCCGGCTCCACCGGGCCACGACGCCGCACGATCCTCACCGCGAGTGCCGCCTCGGCCTTCCTGCCCCTTGTGGCGGGCGGCCCAGCGCGGGCAGCCTCGGACGCGGACCCCTACGACACGCTCCTGGCCCGCGCGGCGGCCCAGCTCACCGGCGGCGATTTCGACGCCGCCGACCCGGACTTCGCCGCGGCCCTGAAGGTCCTGGACACCCAGGCGTCCGCCTGGTGGCGGGACTTGGACCGGTCGGCGGGACGCACCGCCCTGTGGGCCGACCTCTCCCCCGCGAAGGAGCCGGGCAACTTCGGCCAGAGCTACACCCGCCTGCGCACGATCGCGACGGCATGGGCCACCCCCGGCACCTCCCTCAGCGACAGCGCCGAAGCGGCCGACGCCCTGCTCGAAGCCCTGCGCTTCCTGCACGCCGACGCCTACAACACCGGCCGCCCCGAGTCCGGCAACTGGTGGTTCTGGGAGATCGGCGCACCCCGCGCCCTGATGGACACCTGCGTCCTGCTGCGGGAGAAGATCCCTGCGGCCGATCTGGCGAAGTACGTCTCCACGGTGGCGAAGTTCGTCCCCGACCCGGACCGCCGCACGAACATCCCGACGCTGTCCGAGACCGGCGCCAACCGCGCCGACAAGGCCGTCATCGTGGCGCTGCGCGGACTCCTCGCACGCGACGCGGACACGCTCGCCCTGGCCCGCGACGGCCTCTCCGACGTACGGGACAAGGGCAAGAACAGCCTGTTCACGTATGTCACTTCGGGCGACGGGTTCTACGAGGACGGCTCGTTCGTGCAGCACGGCTCCGTCGCCTACACGGGGACGTACGGCAGTGTCCTGCTCGGCAGCGCGGGACAGCTGATCGCGCTGCTCGCCGGCTCCGACTGGGCCGTCACCGACCCCAAGACATCGGTGCTGTACGAGGCGGTGGACCGGACCTTCTCACCGGTGGTCTTCGACGGCCTGATGATGGACGCGCTGCGCGGCCGTGCCACCTCCCGCGAGAAGGCGCCGGACCACAAGGACGGCGCGGCGGCCCTCACCAACATCCTGCAACTGGCGGACGGCGCCCCGGCCGCGTACGCCGCACGCTGGCGCGCCCTGGCCAAGGGATGGATACGCCGCAACACCTCCCACCCCTATCTGGGCCTGGTCGGCATCCCCGCGATCGCCCGCGCCAAGACCGTCGTCGACGACTCCTCGATTCCGGCGGCCGACCGGCTCACCGGGCACTTCGCGTTCGCGGACATGGACCGCGTGGTGCACCGGCGCCCCGGCTGGGCGCTCACGCTCTCGCTCTCCTCGAAGCGCATCGCCGCGTACGAGGCGGGCAACGGCGAGAACCAGCACGGCTGGTACACCGGCGACGGCATGGCCTATCTCTACGACGGCGACGACCTCGGCCAGTTCGGGGACGGCTTCTGGGCGACGGTCGATCCGTACCGCCTGCCGGGCACCACCGTGGACACGCGCGAACGCGCCGACATCGGCACCGGCGGCGGAACGGGGACCTACCTCCCGAAGAACGCCGTCGCGGGCGGAGCGGTGCTCGACGGCAGGTACGGCGCCGCCGCGATGGAACTCATGGCGCAGGGCAGCACGCTGCGCGCCAGGAAGGCGTGGTTCTTCCTCGACAACGCGGTCGTCGCCCTGGGCGCCGGCATCACCGCGAGCGACGGCCGGGCCATCGAGACGGTCGTCGAGAACCGCAACCTGCACGAGAGCGGCACCCCCCGGCTCACGGTCGACGGCAGGCGGCAGCCCTCGCACACGGGCTGGTCGGCGTCCCTGCCCGGCGCCGACTGGGCCCACCTCGAAGGCACCGGCGGCTACGTCTTCCCCGGACAACCCGGCCACCCCGACCGGCCCGCACAACCCGCACGCCTGCACGCCCTGCGCGAGGAGCGGACCGGCACCTGGCGGGCGATCAACACCGGCGCGGACACCGGAGGCAGCACCACCCCGCTCACCCGCCGCTATCTGACCCTGTGGCTCGACCACGGTGTCTCCCCCGCCTCGTCCTCGTACGCCTACGTCCTGCTGCCCGGTGCGAGCGCCGCCGCGACCGCCGTCTGGTCCCGTTCACGGCCGGTCCGCATCGTCGCCAACAGCGCCACCGCACAGGCCGTCGAGGCCCGCCGCGACGGCCTCGTCGCCGCGCACTTCTGGCAGCCGGGCAGCGCGGCCGGGCTCACGGCATCGGGCCCCTGCACCGTGATCGTGCGACGCGGCGGCGACGGCATGTCGCTGGCCGTGGCCGACCCGGGCCGCACCGGCACGACCCTCACCCTGGAACTGCCCTTCCCCGTACGCAAAGTGGTCCGCGCCGATGACACGGTCACCGTCACGCCGGGCCGCCGCGCCGTCGTCACCGTCCGCGTCGCGGGCTCCCGCGGCCATACGCACACCGCGCAGCTGCGGTGACCCGCCCGCCACGAAGGGAAAACGGACCCGCCATGCCCGCACCGCACCTGGCCCTGCCGCCCACCGACCGCGTCCTGTCCCCGCTCACGGGCTGGACCCGGTCCCACTGGGAGGCGCTCGCCGACCGGCAGCTGGACGCGCTCGTCCCCTACGCGACGCCGAACTTCGCGCAGTACCGGCTGCCGGGGCGGGGCAGTTGGTCGGGGGTCGTGTCGGACGGGCTCGAAGGCTACGCACGGTCATTCCTCCTCGCCTCCTTCCGGATCGCGGGAGCGGGCGGCGATGGCGGCAACGTCGACCCCCACCTCCTGGAACGCTACGCGCAGGGTCTGACAACGGGCACGGACCGCGACGGCGCGGGCGGCGAGGCCTGGCCCGAACTCAGCGACTGCTCGCAGCAGATGGTGGAGGCCGCGTCGATCGCGATCGGCCTGCACGAGACCCGACCCTGGATCTGGGACAAGCTCGACGGCCGGGTCCAGGAGCGGGTCGTCGACTGGTTCTCCGGCTTCGTCGGCGGCCGGACGTGGGACAACAACTGGCGGCTCTTCCAGGTGGTGTCCGAGCAGTTCCTGGCCTCCGTGGGCGCCCCGCACAGCAAGGCGGACATCGACGGCGGCCTGGACCGCATCGAGGACTGGTACCGCGGGGACGGCTGGTACACGGACGGCGACGGGCGCAACTTCGACTACTACATCGGCTGGGCGATGCATCTGTACCCGCTGCTGTGGGCGCGCATGGCGGGCGAGGACGACGGGGGCCGGGCCGAGGTCTACCGCGAGCGCCTGGCCCAGTTCCTGTCCACGTACCCGCACTTCTTCGGCGCCGACGGCGCCCCCGTCCACCAGGGCCGCTCCCTGACGTACCGTTTCGCCGCGACCGCCCCCGTATGGATGGGCGCCCTGGCGGACTGCACGCCCCTGGCCCCCGGTCTCACGCGCCGCCTGGCATCCGGCACCGCGCGGCACTTCGTGGAGCGCGGTGTTCCGGACGAGCGGGGGCTGCTGCCGCTGGGCTGGTACGGGACGTTCCTGCCGTCCACCCAGGCCTACTCGGGTCCGGCGTCCCCGTACTGGGCCAGCAAGGGCTTCCTCGGCCTGCTCCTGCCCGCCGATCACCCGGTGTGGACGCAGCGCGAACTCCCGCTACCCGTCGAGGAGTCCGACCAGTACACGGCGCTCCCCCAGCCCGGCTGGCTCCTGCACGGCACACGTCACGACGGCATCGTCCGCCTCGTCAACCACGGCAGCGACCACAACCCCCCGGAAGGCGAGGCAACCGACGACCCGCACTACGCGAAGTTCGGCTACTCCACGGCGACCGCACCCGAAACCGCCCCGCGCGCGTGGGAGCGCAACGTGGACAACCACCTCGCCCTGCTCGCACCGGACGGCACCGCTTCCCGCCGCCGCCGGATCCACCCGGTGCGGTGCGAGGGCCGCACGGCCGTCTCGCGCCACGACGCACTGCTTCCGGGCACCGAGGGCGAGTTCCCGGTGCTGACGACCAGCGTGCTGCACGGCCCCTGGGAGATCCGCGTCCACCGCGTCGGGGCCCCGGCGGGCGTGAGTGTCCGCGAGGGCGGCTACGCGGTGGCCGACGAGACGCGGCCCTGCGCCGAGCAGGGGCCCGGCTGGGCGCTCACCCGTACGGAGGCCGGGCTGACCAGCGCCCTTGTCGCACTCCACGGGTGGGACGAGGAGACGGGCATCGCCCGCGAGGTGGCGGCCAACGCCTACGGGCCGCACTCGGCGACGCCCTTCCTGACGTTCGCCGGGCATCCGGGCGGGACCGGCATCCACGTCACGCTCGTCGCCCTGTCCCGGGACACCGTGTGTCCTGCGGCGTTGCGGGAGTCCGTCTCGTGCACGGTGGAGGGCGACACCGTCCGCGTCCGCTTCCCCGACGGCACGGTGCTCACGGCGTGAGTCAGATCCCGCCGTCCTCCCGGCGGTGGATCTGCTCGATCAGCTCCGCCGCCATCGCCTTGATCGTCTCCAGGCCCGACCTGCCCCACGGACGGGGCTCGACGTCCACGACGCAGACCGTGCCGAGCGCCGTGCCCGTACGGTCGATGAGCGGGGCGCCCAGATAGGAGCGGATCCCGATCTCGTCGACCACCGGGTTCCCCGCGAACCGCGGATAGTCGCAGACGTCCTCCAGGACCAGGGCCTTGCGCCGCACGACCACATGCGGGCAGTACCCGTGATCGCGCGCCATGTAGC
>NZ_JBNNJZ010000513.1:1569-5866 GCF_050270335.1 Streptomyces sp. NPDC059900 | reverse complement strand
CTCTGTCTCTGTCCTTGCGTTCGTCCGCCACCGTGATCCGGCCCTCCCCGTGCGATTGGCGCGGGCCAGCAGCCACAGCAGATAGGGGGCCCCGATCAGGCTGGTGACCACGCCGACCGGGAACTGGCTGGACCACAGCAGATGCTGGGCGGCGAAGTCGGCCACCGTCACTAGGAGAGCGCCGGTCAGCGCGGCGGGCACCAGTGCGGCACCCGCGCCGGGCACCAGACGCCGGGCCACCGGCGCCGACACGAACGCGACGAACGCGACCGGTCCCGCCGCCGCCGTGGCGACCCCGGCCAGCGCCACCGCACAGCCGAGGAGCGCGAGCCGGCCGCGGCCCACGCGGGTGCCGAGCCCGGCCGCGGTGTCGTCGCCGAGCTGCAACGGGCCCAGGTCACGCGCGGCGAGGGCGGTCAGCGGCAGCAGCACCGCGAGCGCGCCGAGCAGCGGCCACACCTGCTCCAGGGTGCTGCCGTTGAGGCTGCCGGTGAGCCACACCAGGGCGTTCTGCGCCTCGGTCACCTCGGAGTTGGTCAGCAGGTACGACGTGACGCTGGAGAGCCCCGCACCGATGCCGATGCCCACGAGCACGAAACGCTGACCGGAGACATTGCGACGCCAGGCGAAGGCGTAGATGACCGCCGCACTCAGCAGCGCGCCGCCCAGCGCGGCGGCCGACAGCGCGAAGCCGCTGACCGCGAAGCCCAGCGAGGCAAGGACGGCCGCGGCGCTCGCACCCTGGCTGATGCCGATCACGTCGGGGCTGGCCAGGGGATTGCGCAGCAGTGCCTGGAACAGCGCCCCGCTGAGCCCGAAGGCGAGACCGACGAGCAGACCCAGCAGCACCCGCGGCAGTCGCAGCTCCACCACCACGAAGTGCGAGCCGGCATCGCCGCCGCCGCTCAGCGCGCCGATCACGTCGCCCAGCGGCACGGACATGTCGCCGTAGCTCAGCGCGGCACAGAACACCGCCGTGAGCGCCGCCACAAGTACCACCTGCACCAGCACCCCGCGTGCCCGGCGGGCCCGCCGTACGCCGTGGATGCGGCGCACCGCCTCGGCCCGCGACACCTCGCTCCCGGCGCCGCGCACGGCCAGTGCCCCGCTCGCGCCGGCCGGTCCACGCGCTCCGCCGACTTTGCTCGCGCCGGAAGACCCTGCCGCGCCCATGCCCGCCTTCTCTCTGCGGTCGCCCACTACTTGCACCCCGCGCTCACAGCTCGGACAGCTTCCGGCGGCGTACGAGCAGCACGAAGGGAATCGCACCGATGGCGGCGGTCACGATGCCCGCCTGCACCTCGCCGGGCGGGGCGATCACCCGGCCCACGATGTCCGCGATCAGCAGCAGCGACGGCGCGATCAGCGCGCTGTACGGCAGGACCCAGCGGTAGTCAGGCCCGGTGAACAGCCGGGCGGCGTGCGGCACGACAAGCCCCAGGAAGGCGATCGGTCCGGCGACGACCGTCGCGGCGCCGCACAGCAGCACCACGGCCACCGCGCAGGCGGCACGCGCCACGCCGATCCGCTGGCCAAGACCGCGCGCCAGGTCGTCACCGAGGGACAGGGCGTTCAGGCGCGGACCGAGCAGCAGCGCCAGGACGGTGCCGACCGCGATGAACGGCAGGGCCTGCCACAGCACGGCGGCCTCGCGCCCGGTGAGCGAGCCGACCTGCCAGAAGCGGTACTGGTCGTAGGACTTGGAGTCGGTGAGCAGCATCGACGTGGTCAGCGACAGCAGGGCCGCACCGGTCGCCGCGCCGGCAAGCGCCAGCTTGACCGGCGTGGCCCCCTCCCGGCCCATGGAGCCGATGCCGAACACGACGAGCGAGGCGACCAGGGCACCCAGGAAACCGAACCAGATGTAGTGACCGGGATCGGACATGCCCAGGATGCTGATCGCGAAGACGACGGCGGCGGAGGCGCCGGAGTTGACGCCGAGGACACCCGGATCGGCGAGGGGATTGCGGGCCACGCCCTGCATCACCGTGCCGGCCAGGCCGAGTGCGACCCCGGCGAGCAGCCCGGCCGCCGTACGCGGCAGCCGGACCTCCTGCAAGATCAGCTGGCCCTTGTCGGACAGATCCGGATCGAAGATGCCGGGCAGCAGATCACCGGCACCGACATCGCCGGAGCCGACCAGCAGGCTCGCCCACATGACGAGCAGCAGGACCGCGACCAGCGCGACCAGACCGGCCCCCAGGGCCGGAGCTCTGCGCCCGCCGCCGTGCGCTGCTTTGGCGACCGTCGCGTCGGTGGCCGTATCGCTGCCCGGGGAGGCGGCGGCGGAGGCTGCCTTCACGACCGTCGCCTTCGGGATCCACACCCAGTGCGGCTGCTCCCAGCCATGAATCAAGCGCTCCCTGTTCAGGCAGGGGCACACTCACCTGCCGTTTTCCACTCCAGTAAGGTGAGCCTAACATTACATAATCGCCAGTCTGTTCGTCCGCTCGCCGATCTGTGAGGACCCTCGTGCCCGACGCCGCGATACCCGCAACCGCCCCATCCTTCGGCGGTAGCGCCACGGCCCCGCATACCTGGCAGGAGCTCGGCTCGGAGGCGGAGCTGGCCGAACTGCTCGGCGAGCCCCACCCGATCGTCATCGACAAGGTCCATGCCGAGCTGACCGAGCAGGACCTGGCCATCCTGGCCCGCTCCCCGTTCTGCGCCGTCTCCACCTCGGACGCGGAAGGCAACTGCGACACCTCCCCGCGCGGCGGCGCGGCGGGCTTCATCCACGTCCTCGACGCACGCACCGTCGTGCTGCCCGACCGCCCCGGCAACCGGCGCGGCGACAGCTTCCGCAACATCCTCAAGAACCCGCACGTGGGGCTACTGCACCTGGTGCCGGGCAGCGGCGAGATCCTGCGCATCAACGGCCGGGCGCGCATCCTGACGGACGCCCCGTTCTTCGACCTGATGACCGTCAAGGGCCAGCGCCCGCGCCTCGCCATCGTCGTCGACATCGACGAGATCTACCTGCACTGCTCCCAGTCCCTGCGCCGCTCCGGCCTCTGGCAGCCGGACACCTGGCCGGGAGCCGGGAGCTGATCCTCAGCCGTCCCCGCCGGGCGGCGTGCCGCAGCTCGGGCCGCCCGGGCCGCCGAACTGCACCGAGCTCAGAAAGTCCCGGTAGGCGGGGAAGAAGTTGCCCTTGCCGGTCGGGCCGGAAGAGGTCACGACGGTGCAGCCCGAGTAGTCCGCATCGGACCACAGGTAGATGGTCGACGCTGTCCGGTTCCAGTCGGACTTGGCCCGGTCGTCCATGCCCAGAGCCGCGAGATCCGGGGTGCTCCCGCTGACGGTGATCATGTCGCCGGTTCCGTCGAGGCCCGAGAACATGCAGTAGGAGCCGTCGGGACACCGGTCGTATCCGTCGGCCGCGTGTGCCGTGGAGACCGGCACAAGCGCGGCGCCTGCCGCGGCCAGAGCCACGAGGAGTGCCGGGAGCCTGTTCTTCGGGCCCGTTGCCCTGCGCATGCTGATGTGCTTCAGCCCCATGCTGGTCCGCCTTAGCTGTCGGGGCCCGTGGGCCCGTGATGGTGCGGACAACGGCCCGCGGTGCGCGGGCCGTTGCCTCGTCAGGTTCCTTGTCCCGTCCGGTGAACCGCCATCCCCCGCAGGGGTGATGCCATCGGACGGTCCGGATCAGTCCACCGGCTCGATCCACACGTTGCGGAAGCGGACCTTGTTGCCGTGGTCCTGCAGCCGGATGGCGCCCAACGCCGCGGATTCGGGATCGCCCGCTCCGGTCTGGCCGTCGACGGCCACGTTGTCGTGGACCTTCTTGCCGTTCCACACCACGCTGATCCTGGCGTCCTCGGTCTTCTTGCCGTCCGCGTCGAAGCGGGCGGCGCGGAAGGTGATGTCGTAAGTCTGCCAAGTCTCCGGCGCCGTCGAGGCGTTCAGATCCGCGGCCTTCTTGGTGTAGATCGCACCGGCCTCGTTGTTCGCGAGCTTCTCCACGCCGTAGGAGTCCAGGATCTGGACCTCGTAGCGCTCCTGGAGATAGATCCCGCTGTTGCCGCGATCCTGCCCGGTGACATCGTCCGGCAGCTTCGGCACCCGGAATTCGGCGTGCAGCTTGAAGTCGCCGAAGGCCTGCTTGGTGCGGATGTCCCCGCAGCACACCTCGATCGACTTCTCGGCCGTGTGCGGCCACTTCACGCTGCGGCCGTCGGTGTGCTGCCAGGCGGTGGAGGCGCTGCCGCCGGAGAACAGGTCGATGCGGGCACCCGGCTTGCGCACCTCGATCATGTCGAGATTGACGTGCCCGGTGTCCCCCGCCCGGTAGGAG
>NZ_JBNNJZ010000513.1:0-1559 GCF_050270335.1 Streptomyces sp. NPDC059900 | reverse complement strand
TGATGGTGTTGCGGCCCTTGCGCAGCTCGAGTTTCTCGGTCTTGGTCGACCAGCGCTTCCACGTCTCGGTGGAGGGCAGGCTGGTCTTGCGCGCTTCCCCGCCGTTCACGCTGACGCCGATGGTCTTGGTGCCGGCGGACGGGTTGGGCCCGTTGGAATAGCGCAGGCCCACCGCGTAGGTGCCCGCGGCGGGAGCCTGGACGTCGATGGTGGCCGTGGCGCCCGGTTCGCTGAAGCCGTCGACGAAGCCGGCGCCCGTGAAGCCGGCGTGCTCGGTGTCGATGTCCGCGCCGCCGGACAGCCGCGCCGACTCGGCGTCGTACGTCGTGACGGGCTCGTCGTGGCCTGGCCGCGCGTTAAGGGTGTACCACGCCTCGGTGGACCACAGCTGCTCGTCGTCGGCCGAGGAGAAGGGGCGCGGCGAGCGTACGTGCACCACCCGGTCGGCCTTGAGGCCGGGCACGGTCAGCTGGACGGTGCGGCGGTCCTTGGAGATACGGGCACTGCTGACCGGCAGGGCCTCCTCGTCGATCTTGGGGCCGCCGTAGGCGGGGGTGGGGGCGTAGCGCCACTGCTCCACGGAGTAGGCACCGCTGGTCAGCTTCTCGATGGTCTTGTCCGACAGCGGCTTGGTGTAGGTCAGTTTGAAGCCGTCACTGGTGGCGCGCATGGTCTTGATGTCGAAGGCGGTCTTGCCGTTCGGGGTGAGCTTTTGCAGACCGAAGCGGAGCTTGCCTTCCTGGCCCCAGTTGCCGTCCGCGCCGAGACCGCCGGTGTAGATCGCCCCGTCGGGCCCGGTGGAGATACGGCTGATGCCGGCCTCCAGGCCCTGGGTGTGGCGGAACACCGCGCCCTGGTACTCGCCGTTGACCTTTTCTAGGTCGGCGCGCTGCAGCCCGCCGTAGGTGACGTCACCGAACATCAGCTGCCCGGCGAAGGTGCCCTTCTTGACGGTCATGGGGGTGCTGGGGGAGTTGGCTATCTCGTTCTGCGGCAGCCACAGCACCGGCTTGGTGACGCTGTTGTCGTCGAAGGGCCCCTCGGGGTTCGTGTAATGGTTGAAGAACCGGTCCTGCTTGACGTGCACCAGCTTCGACGCGGGCAGCCAGCCGCCCTGGTTGTCGGTGACGAACAGCTCGTTGTCCGGTCCGCGGCCGATGCCGTTGGGGGTGCGCAGGCCGCCGGCCAGGTAACTGACCTTCCCGGTGGCCTTGTTCACCTTGATGGTGGTGCCGCGGTTGGCGGCGGGCTGCGGGTCGGTCGTCGCGCCGCCGTAGTTGATGGCCACGGACAGGTTCAGATAGAAGCTGCCCTTCTCGTAGAGCAGCCCGAACGCGAACTCGTGGAAGTTCCCGCCGTACGGCCACTCGGCGATCTTCCGGGTCTCGCCCGCGTCGTTGTCGCCGTCGAGGTCGGCGAGCTCGGTCAGCTGGTGCTTCTCCGAGACATACAGCTTGCCGTCCACGTACTTGATGCCCATCGGCTCCTTGAGCCCGTCGGCGATCTTCTTGTACGTGACCTTGTCGGGGCCGGTGTCGCCGGTGACGTTGTCCAGGACC
>NZ_JBNNJZ010000512.1:0-5877 GCF_050270335.1 Streptomyces sp. NPDC059900 | reverse complement strand
GACGGCCTGACGCTGGTCACGCTCGCGGAGGAAGCGGGGGTGAGCAGGCCGATCGCCTATGACCACTTCGCCACGCGCCCCGGCCTGCTGCTCGCTCTCTACCGGCGGCTCGACGAACGCCACCGGGCCGCGATCACACGGGCCTTGCAGGATGCGGCACCCAGCGCCGGCGAGATCGCCCGCGTCATCAGCGTCGCCTATTTCGCCTGTGCCACCGCCATGCCGGAGCTCGGTGCCGTATCCGCCGCGCTGAGGGGAAACCCGGAGGTGGAGGCGCTCCAGCGCGAGTTGGCCGACAGCTACACGGACTTGATGGCGGCGGCGCTGCTGCCCTACTCCCGCCTTGCGCCTTCAGCCCTCCGGCTGGGCTGCGTCGGCATGCTGGGCGCGGCCGAGGCGATTGCCGCCGAGCTGAACCGGGATCGGGCAACCGACGACGAGGCGGTCACCGCGCTGACCGACGCCATTCTGGGCCTCCTCAACACCACGGCCGGCCGTTAGGGCCCGGGCGCAAAGGCAGTTGCACGTCGCACCCACCGGACACGGCACTGGCCTGTACCGCCGGATGCAGCGGACCACCCGTAAACGTGTTGACCGCCTCCGACAGGCAGTGCTGGAGTCGGCACGTGGACAGCATCGACGCCAACCGGCGGCTCTGGAACAAGATCAGCAGCGCCTACCAGCACGAGCACGACCCGCAGATCGGCGCCGCACCCCGGCTGTGGGGCATGTACTCCATTCCCGACGCGCACCTGCACGCCCTGGGCGAGGTCACCGGCAAGCGCGTCCTGGAACTGGGCTGCGGCGCCGGCCAGTGGGCCGGGGCGCTGGCCGCAGAGGGCGCCGACGTGGTCGGGCTCGACCTGTCCGAAGCCCAACTCTCCGCAGCGGCCCGCACGATGGGAGACGGCCGCTACCGACTGGTGCAGGGCGCCGCCGAACAACTCCCCTTCGCCGACAGCAGCTTCGACCTGGTGTTCTGCGACTTCGGCGGACTCAGCTGGGCACCCGCGCACCAGGCCGTCCCGCAGGCCGCACGCGTCCTGCGGCCGGGCGGGCGCCTGGTGTTCAACGTCGCCAGCCCGTGGTTCGAAGCCTGCTACGACGAAGCCGCCCGACGGGTGACCACGACGCTGCAGCAGGATTACTTCGAGCTGGACGCCATCGCCGAAGGCGACGGCGCGCGCAGCTATCAGCTCACCTACGGCGACTGGGTCAGGGTCCTGCGTGGCGCGGGTCTCGTCATCGACGACCTCATCGAGCCCCGCCCCCAGCCCGCAACGCCCAACGGCTACAACGAAACCGACCCGCCCGTCTGGGCCCACCGCTGGCCGGCGGAACTGCTCTGGGTTACCCACAAGCCGTAAGTCCCGCAGCGCCGTGAGCGGCGCGTCGCTGCCGTGCGGGCGGATGCCGGTCCGCCCGCCCCCTTCGGGTTCTCCCGCCCGGACTTGCCCGTGGCGCCCTGCCCGCGGCCGTCTCCCGTGCACCGCCGGCCGCGGACTGGCACCGCACAGGGCTGCTACTGCTGTCCGGAGACCTTCAGCCCGCGGATCCTGCCCGCGTTGTCGAACGAACCGAAGCCGATCCGCCCGTCGCCGGGCCGCGTGCTGACCGCTGTCATCAAGGGGTGGGAGGAGCCGTCCAGGTACACGGCCGTCTCACCGGTCTCCCCGCAGCGCACCACCCTGACCTTGTGCCAGGCCGCGTCGCTGATCGCGGGCGGGGCGCCGGTGGTGCCGTCCCATTGGTCCTCCACCCGCAGCCGGTCGGCGTCGTCCACCGTGAAGACGCCGTTGTGCGGATAGATGGAGTTGTCCTGCGAGAGATGCGCGTAGCCGAACCTGGTGTCCGACTCGTGGCCGAAGATGACGACCACGTCGCGGTTGTCGATGTCGGTCGGCGTATCGATGCGGACTTCGGCGTCGATGCGGACATTGCGGTAGGCGGGGCCGGCGGTGAGCACGGCGTACTCGTAGGGGCGGCGAGGTCCGGGCCGCTGGGCGCCCGGCTCGGTCATCACCGCCTGGCCGTTGTGGAACTGCCACTTGGAGGGGGTGACGGGCGCCCAGTTCTTCGCGCCCATCACGTGGGTGAGGGTGGTCCCCTCGGTGTCGCAGCCGGCGAACGTGCGCGTCCCGGTCACCTTCCAGATCTTGCCGTTGGCCTTGGAGAGTATGTACAGCTCGCCCCGGGCGTCCTGCCCGAACCGCAGGTCCACACGCTTGTCGCCGGCGAGTTCCTGCATGGAGACGCGCCGGCCGGACTTCGCGTCGTAGACCATGAGGCTGTACATCTGCGCCAGGCGCTGCTGGGCGCCGGGCTTCGCGCGGCGCATGTCGGCGGCGTCCGTGTAGAGAAGACGGCCGTCGACGATGTCACCGAGGACGTACTTGCCCCGCAGCCCGTGCAGGTCGTGGCCGCGGTAGACGTAGCCGCCGGAGATGCCGCGGCCCACGTCGGACTTGCAGTTCCAGTCGGCCGGCGGATCGTGGTCGTAGGCGGCGACCGGATAGGTGTAGCCGTACTTCGCGTCATCGGCGGGCAGCGGAAGGATCTTGGCGCACGGGTCGGTGGCCTTCTTGTCGAAGACGAAGGCGCCCTCGCGTTCGCTCCAGCCGTAGTTGTCGCCGGCCCGCACTTCGTAGACGGCCTCGATGGCGTGCTCGCCCACGTGGGAGAGGAACATGCGGTGGCCGGCGCGCGTGTCCCAGCTGAAGCGGTGCGGGTCGCGCATGCCGATCGCGTAGATCTCCCCGAGGGTGCCGGGCTCGTCGGCGAAGGGATTGGCGGGCGGGATGCCGTACTTGCCGTTCGTGCCGTTGTCGCCGCGCGGGTCGATGCGCAGGAGCTTGCCATGCGGCAGGGCCCTGTTTTGCGGGTCGCCGGTGGTGGAGCCCTTGCCGCCGTCTCCGACCGCGATATAGAGCAGTCCGTAGTCCGCGTCGCCGCGCTTGGCCGTCGGGTTGAAGTCGATCTGCTGGATGCCGTGGACCTGGCCGTTGAAGCCGATGCGGAGCAGCTCTCGGTGGCTGCCGGAGAAGACGGTGGCGCTGGGGTCGTCGGCCGTCCACTCGGTGACGATGCCGTGGAACCCGTTTCCGCTGGGCTGGTTGAAGTCCGGCTTGGCGTCGGTCAGTTCGGGCTTCTCGGTGTGGACCGTGTAGAAGCGGCCGTTGCGCCGGAAATCCGGGTCGAAGGTGACGTAGCCGAAGCCGGTGCCCAGACCCCGGCTGGCGTAGAAGGCGGCGGAGAACTCCTTGTACAGGTCCAGGTAGGGGCGCTGCCCGGAGCCGTCCTTGTTGAGGGAGTACAGGGTGCCGTTCTGGTCGGCGACGGCCAGGCGGCCCGACGTGCCGGGGAACGGGGTCAGGTAGTTGATCCGGTTGTGCCGGATGAGTCGGCTGTCCTCGACCGGGCCCGGGCGCGGCTCGGACTTGGGGAGCTGGGCGAACTCCTGGACCTCCAGACCGAGACCGGAGGTGATGGGCTTGCCGGGGATGGGGTCGGTGACAGCGGCCGCCGCGGCACCGGCGGCACGCTCTTCGGCGGGGGGCGCGTCGGCCGCGCCCGCCGGTACCGCGGTGAGCAGGGCGGCGAGCAGGCTACCGGTGAGGACTTGGACCAGGAGGGATCTCTTACGGGGCCGGACGTGCGGGGCCGACGGGGACAAGGGGGCTCCCTTCGTGTGGCGTGCCCGGGAGGTGCGGTCGGGCGGTGTGCACCGGACACGTGTTCAGGACGTGTGCTCGGGACGGCGCTGCGGTCATGGGTCTCGCGGACCAGTCGGCGCGGGACGCACGTCCGTCACGTGGACTCAGGACGCGGGTCGCCCACCGGAGCGGCGGTACTCGGCCCTGACCTGGCCCGGGGTGGCGGCCCGATCGAGAAACAGCAGATCGTCCATGCGGCAGTTGCAGGGGTTGGCTTCGCGGGTGTTCTGCGGGAAACTCCCGCCGATTTTGATGCCTCGCGGGTCGGTCAATGAGGCCACGTCGGGCTCCGGCTCCCCGGCAAGGGCCCACGGATCGCCGTCGCGGACGTAACTGCCCGACAGCGCGCGGCCGTTGCGGTAGAGCGCCATCTCCCCCGTGTCGAAGTCGAAGGTCGCGGCCAGGTGGACCCACTTGCCGTCCGGCAGATGGGTGCGCCAGTCCCCGTCCGCGGCGAAGGTCTGGGACGTGGAGCCGTCCACGCGGCGCCCGAGTGCGACCAGGCGCAATTCGCCGTTCACATCGATCAGTTCGAGCAGAGCCCGTACGTCGTGTCCGTTCGAGTCCCCGGTCAGGACCCCCGCCAGACCAATAGCGTTGTAGCGGTCGGCGGGGTCGGCCGAGCCCGAATTCGGGCTCGGGTTCTGCCCGGTGGTACGGAACCAGCCCATCACAGTGGCCTGGCGGGCTCCGTTGAACGCGTGCAGCGAAGCCGCGCCGTCCGGGTCGTACACGCCCGCCTTCCAGTCGTCGTTGCCCGCCGCGTCCGGACTCACCTGCCGGGTCTGCAGCACGTGCCCGCGCCGCGGATCGCCGTCGCGCACGCGCATCGCGGCGCCGCCGTTGACGAGCGAGAGGCTGGTGCCGGACTTTCCCACGTCGCGTTCGCGCCCGGCGTCCGCAGGATCCGGATGCTCGAAGTCGTAGCCCGCGACCAGGCTTTTGCGGATGCCCGCCCCAGCGGCCGCGGACCGGTCGTCCGGCGCGGACACGCCGCCGGACGGGGTGACGAACGCGGCGGTGAGGAGAGCGGCCCCGGCCGCCATCACGCCGGGCCACAACCTTGCCCGTACAGATCTGCGCCGGTACGACGGCACGGCGGTGCCAGGCGTCATGTCCCCTCCAGAAGGCCAGCGAAGAAAGCGCTTCCTGTCATGTCTGCTGCAACGTACAAACATCGGAGGGAGGCGACAAGAGTCTGTACAACGTTTACCGTGCCGTTCTTGCGGGGAGCTCAGGCACCGGAGCCCGCTCGTCCGGTGCCGCCGCCCTGCCGGCCGGGCGTCCTTCGGGGGGCGCCTGGTGCGGCTCCGGCGTTCAGGATGCCGCGGGAACCGGGTCCTGCTTCTCCCGCGCCTCCGCCGCCAGTCGGCGGCGGCGCGTGGCCGGAGCGAAGAGGGCCAGCACGAGGGCTCCGAGAACCCAGGTTCCGGCGATGAAGATGAAGACCGCCTCGTAGCCGACACCGTTGTAGATACCGGCGATCATCAGCGGTCCCGCCGCGTTCGACAGCCGGCCCAGGCCATAGGCGATGCTAGTGCCCAGCGAGCGGCCCCGGGTGTCGAAGAGTTCCGGCGAGTACGCGTAGGCCAGGGCGGTGTAGCCGCGCTCGAAGAGGTTGACCAGGAATCCGAAGACGACGATCAGGACCGGGGTGAACGTCAGTCCGTACAGCAGACCGGACGCGGCGATGATCAGCCCGAAGACCACCAGGCACCATTTGCGCTCGAACCGGTCGGTGACCATCGCCGCGAGGAAGGAGCCGAGCGGTGCGCCGACCGTCGTCAGCGCTACGTAGAAGATCGAGTCCTCCACGCTGACGCCCTCGGCGGCCAGCAGGGTCGGCGCCCAGCTGGAGTAGCCGAAGAAGCCGATGGTCTGGGTGATCCACAGGATCGACAGCAGGATCGTGGGGAACAGGAACTTCCTGTCCTTGAGCAGGCCCGGGCCGGACCTGCGGACCGGGTTCTGCGGCTGGGGCTGCGGCTTCTGTACGGCGGGCAGCGGGCCGTGCTGGGCTGCCGCGCCCGCCTCGATGCGCGTCAGGACGACGTCGGCCTCCTCGTGGCGGCCGCGGGACTCCAGCCACTGCGGAGACTCCTCGAGTTTGCGCACGAAGAACACGAACAGCACGCCGATCGAGCCCCACAGGTAGACCAGGCGC
>NZ_JBNNJZ010000511.1:4736-5941 GCF_050270335.1 Streptomyces sp. NPDC059900 | reverse complement strand
CCGCCTCCGTACCCGACGAACTGATCGAGGCGGGCCGTATGGACGGCGCGGGGGAGGCGCGCATCTTCGCCACCATCGCGCTGCGGCTGATGTCGCCCGCCCTGGTGACGATGTTCCTGTTCCAGTTCGTCACGGTGTGGACCAACTACCTGCTGCCGGTGCTCATGCTGGCCGACGACCGACTGCAGCCGGTCACCGTGGGCATCGTGGGCTGGCAGGCCCAGCGCGGCATCGGCTCGGCGGTGCCCTACAACGTCGTCATCACGGCCGCGCTGGTCTCGGTCATCCCCCTGGTGCTGCTGTTCCTGTGCCTGCAGCGCCACTGGCGCTCCGGCCTGGTCGCGGGGAGCCTCAAATGACCCCCGGCGCCCGGCGGGCGCGCTACCACCTGCGCTTCCAGCTGAGCCCCGGCGACGACCTCGCCGCCCGGGCGGGCGCCCTGGCCAAGGTGTGCGGCGAGAACGGGGTCGACGAAGTGGTGCTGCTCCTCGGGGCCGAGCAGCTGTACACCGGCCACCTCGCGGGAGCGGACGAGGCACGCTGGTTCGACGCGGCGGCCGAAGCGCACGCGATCCTGGCCGGAGCGGGACTGGACGTCAGCCTCAACCCCTGGGTCACCGTCGGGCACGCCGACCGGGGCCGGTTCGACGCGCTCGGCTTCGCGCCCATGGTCTCGCCGAGCGGCAGGCCCGCCACCGCCCAGGCATCCTTTGCCTGCCCGCGCTGGCGCCGCTGGCTGTACGCGCACTACGGGCTCTTCGCGGGCCTCGGCTTCCGGGTGCTGTGGGTGGAGGACGACTTCCGCTTCCACAACCACGCGCCGCTGGACTGGGGCGGCGGCTTCGAACCGCTCATGCTGGAGCGCCTGGCAGACCTGGCGGGCGAGCCCGTATCCCGCGAGCAGGCGGTCGCCGCCCTCACCGCCGCCGGGCAGCCGCACCCCTGGCGCAGGCTGTTGCAGCAGGTGTGGCGGACGGCTCAGCTGGAAGTGGCACAGGGCCTGGCGCAGGTGGTCCAAGAGCGCTCCGGCGGCCGCTCGCAGCTGGGACTGATGAGCTCTACACCGGCCATGCACTCGGTGGAAGGACGAGACTGGCCGGCCCTGTTCGCCGCCCTGTCGGCCGGGCGCAGCGTGACCCACCGGCCGCACTTCGCGCCCTACTCCGACACCCCGGCGCGCAGCCTGACCTCCGCGCTGTGGTCCC
>NZ_JBNNJZ010000511.1:0-4726 GCF_050270335.1 Streptomyces sp. NPDC059900 | reverse complement strand
GCGCCCGCCGCAGGCGGCCTGCGAGCCGGAGATCGAGAACTGGCCGCACACCGCGTGGTCGAAGTCGGACACCCAGACCTGGGCGGAGATGGTCACCGCCCAACTCTGCGGCGCCGACGCCCTGTTGCTCAACGTTCACCCCACCCAGGCCGAGCGCGCCGAATCCTTCCCGCGCATCGACCACCTGCTGCGCCGTTCCCGGCCCGCCCTGGACTGGCTCGCCGAAAACAGTCCCAGGCAGGCTCTCCCGCTGGGCGTCGGACTGCCCTGGCGGCCGGACACCGCCGCCCGGCTGCCGAATGCGACCGGCACGCTCGACGAGCTGGCGGCCGATCCCGGCGCGACCGCGGACTTCCTCCTGGGCTACGGCGTCCCGGTCACCGCCGGACCCGCCCCCGTCCAGGCCCTCTTCGGTCCGCTCGCCCACACCTTTGACGACGACGAACTGCGCGCCCTGCTGCGCGGCGGCGTGCTGCTCGACGGCACGGCCGCGCACATCCTCGCGGAACGCGGGTTGGCGGACCTCACGGGAGTGCGGACCGGCGAACCGGTCACCCGCTCCGGGCGGGCCGAGCCGGGACCCTATGCCATCGAGCGGGTCACCGCCCACGCGCCGGCGGACGAAGGCGTACTCCTGAGCGTGGACGTCCAGCCCGCTCTCGCCCGGCTCGCGCCCCTGCCCGGCGCCCGCGTCCTGACGCAGATCCAGACACCCGACGGCCGGGACTGGGGCGCCGGGCGCTGCCACTTCGCCAACGCACTGGGCGGACGCGTCGCGGTACTCGCCGCCACCGCGCCCGCCGAACTGGCCCGCAGCGACGAAGGGCAACGGCTGCTGCACACCACGATCCGCTTCCTGGAGGGTGATGCTCCCCGCCTCCCGCTCGTGAGCGGAGCACCCCACCTGATTCCGCACGCGACGCGATCCGGCGACACCCACCGGCTCGCCGTGGTCAACGGCAGCGCCGATGCCGCCCACCCGCGCATCCACCTGCCCGCAGCACCCCCCACGGTGCGCGCCACCGTGCTCGCACCGCTGGCCCACCCCCAGCAGGCCGCCACCACGGCCGCCGGCGCGCTGCTGGAACTCGACCCCGCCCTGCCGCACCGGGGCTGGGCGGTCATTACCTGGTGAACCGCCCGCCCCGGACAGGCGGGCCCAGCCGGCCACCTGACGAGGCGCGAAGGACATCGACCCGCGGGCCGCTCCCACCCCCAGCCTCAGGAGCGGCCCGGCCACGAGAGGAGAACCTGTGTCAGCTCGTTCGAGAACGAGGATCGCCGGTGCGCTCGCCGCGACAGCCGCGGTCCTTGCCGGCACGCTGGCGGCCGCCCCGGCATCCGATCCGGCGTCCGCCGCCGCACACGCCCCGACGTACGGCGTCAGCATCGGCGACAAGGGAGCGTGGACCAACCCCGACGACACACCCGCCAGCACGTACACCGACAAGGACGGCACGTTCCACTACCAGTCCGCGCATGCCCTGTACGCCGCGAACGACCCCCGCAAGTGGACGTTCTACACCGGCAAGGACTTCGACGCGGCGACGCGCGACGCGAAGCTGAGCGACGCGGTCAACCCCGCCAACGCCAAGGACCGCAACAACGACACCACCTGGCGGTGCAACAACAGCCCCACCGGCCGCGAAGCCACGAACGCCCCCGACACCGCGCACTACGCGCAGAAGAACTACTGTGACCTGCTGGGCGTGTGGGTCGATCCGGACACCGGCGACTGGTACGGCCTGGTCCACAACGAGTTCACCCCCCAGCCCTTCGGCGACGGCCTGCACTACGACGCCATCGACTACGCCGTCTCCACCAACCAGGGCAAGACGTGGGACATCAAGGACCACGTCCTGACCTCGCCGTACTCGACCGAACGCGGCGACGACGCGGCCTTCCCCAAGGACCTCTACCACTACGGCAACGGCGACCCGCGGCTGTTCGTAGACACCGCCTCCGGCTACTTCTACGTCTACTACAACTCGCGGGCCATCCCGAAGGGCGGCATAGCCGGCGGGTGGACCGACGGCAGCCGGGCCCATGTCGCGCGCGCCCCGATGTCCGCGAAGATGGCGCCGGGCTCCTGGAAGAAGTGGTACGACGGCAAGTGGTCCCAGCCGGGCGTCGGCGGCCAGGAGAGCAACATGGAGCCGGTCGACGCGCACAACGGCACGGGATACACGCCCGTCGCCGACGACTACGACCCCGCCAACGAGGGCACCGTCAAGGAGCAGCAGGACGCAGGCGAACTGCCCGCGAAGTCCGACCTGCTGACCATGAACATCGCCTACAACGCCTACCTGGGGCTGTACGTCGGCCAGCCCGAAGCCATCACCCAGGACAGCAAGGAACCCCAGCGGTTCTACGTCACCGACAACCTCGCCACGCAGAAGTGGAAGCTCATCGGTGACTCCGGCGACTACAAGTCGGGCTCCTGGTACCGCTGGATGCTCGACTCGGTGAACAAGACCGGCTCCACCGTCGTCGGCAAGAACTTCCGCAGCTACTGCTCCTTCCAGTGCTCGGACGGCAAGGACGGCGAGTACTACGACACCACCCTGACCACCAGCGAGCCCGCCGCCCCCGTCAAGGCGGGCACCGCCTACACGATCAGCAGCGGCACGGGCCGTGTCCTCGCCCGGGCCGCGGGCAGCCGGTCCACCACCTCGCTGCCAGCCGGCGACGGCAGCGCCCGCAGCCGCTGGGTGTTCACGCCGGGCGGCGACGGCTCCTACCGCATCGCCAACGCCGCCACCGGGACGCTGCTCGGCGTCGACTCCACCAAGACGGCGGGCCGCGCCTGGGCGGCCAAGCCGACGCTGGCCCCGGCACCCGGCGGCAAGCCCGCCGTGGGCCAGCAGTGGTTCGTCATCCCCGGTTCGACCGCCGACGGCACGTCCACCAGCACGTTCCGCCTGGTCAACCGCTACAGCGGCCTGGTGCTCGGCCTGTCGGACGCGCCGGACCGGCTCACCGAGACGACGCCGACCCGCGCCTGGACCGACACCACCGGCAACCCGGTCGGTGACGGCCGCAGCGCCGCCGAGCAGACCCTGACGCTCAGGCCCGCCGGCCCGCGCAAGGGCTGACCGGGAGACGGGGGTGTCCCGGAGCGGATCGCCCCGGGACACCCCCGGCATCCTGCCCTCCTGCGGCAGGCGGGTCCGGGTCAGAAGCCGGGGGCGAACAGCAGCGCGGAGGCCAGGGCGCCGACAGCGATCACGGACCCCGCCGCCGCCAGGACGAACGCCTGCGCCTGCACGGAGGTCTTGTCCTCACCCTCGTTCACGGTACGGCCCATGTCCCACACCGCCTGGATCTGCATGGACGCACCGACAATCACGCCGATCAACACGATGACATCGACCATTCTGCTCCCATTTCTCCCTTCCCCGTCCTTCCCCGAACGGGCGGCGCAACCGCACCGCGCCGGGGACACGCCGCGATTGGCGCACATCCGAAGTGATCAGACGGCCGATTGGAGTAGTGCCCGGGCCCGCGCGGCCGGGCCCGGCCGGTCAACGCCCCGGCTGCCCGTGCGGCCGCGTCACGGACCCTGAAGCCACGGCACCACGGGGCCGAGCGCGACCTGTTCCGCCCGCATCGACGACGGATCAGGGGCGCCCCTCGCGGGCCGTTCCCATCGGCTCCGCGCGGATGCCAAAGGGTGGAGAATGCTGGGATGTTGGGCAACACACCAGTCGAGATCAACGAGTTCGTCGGGCGGGCCGCCGATGAGGATCGCCTGACCTCGGCCCTGACGAGCAACCGGCTCATCACGCTGACGGGTATCGGGGGTGTCGGCAAGACCCGGCTGGCCATACACGCCCTGCACCGCATGACGGCCGCTCCCGTCACCGGCCCGGGTGAGCCGCGATGGGTCGACCTCGGAGCCATCCCGGACGCCCGCCTGCTGACGGCGAAGGTGGCGGACACCGTCGGCTTCTCCGACCACAGTGCCGACCCGCAACTGGACGCCCTCTGCCACTGGCTGTCCGACAAGCGCCTGCTGCTGGTCCTCGACTCCTGCGAACACCTCGTGCCCGCCGCCCGGAACCTGGCGAGCCGCTTGCTGGCCGCCTGCCCGCACCTCACCATCCTCGCCACCAGCAGACAGCCCCTGGAACTGCGCGAGGAAATCCGTATCCCCCTTGAGCCGCTGCCCTGCGAGACCGACGCCCTGGACCTGTTCTTCGCCCGCGCCACGGCGGTCGCCCCCGCGCTGAAGAGAAGGAACCAGACCCAGATCGAGGACGCCGCAAAGATCTGCAGACTGCTCGACGGCATTCCGCTGGCCATTGAACTGGCCTCGGCCCAGGTCATGCACCGGCCGCTGCGCGAGATCGCCGCCCGGCTGAGCGCCCACTTCGGAGACCTCGCCGCGCCCGCTCCCGTCTGGCCCCGACGCCACCAGTCCCTGCGTACGGCGATCGGCTGGAGCCATGAACTGTGCCAGCCACTGGAACGCTTGCTGTGGGCCAGGCTCGCCGTCTTCCGGGGAACCTTCGACGAGATCTCGGCACGCGCCGTCTGCGAAGGCGGCCCGCTGCCGGGCGATCGCATCAGCGCCGTCCTTGCCCAGCTGGTCGAGAAGTCCGTGGTGGCCCGTTCCGAGCCGGGGCGCTACCGCCTGCTGGACACCGTGCGGGAGTACGGCTCGATGTGGCTCGCAGAACTGGGGGAGGAGCGGTCCGCTGCCGACCGGCACGCCGACTACTTC
>NZ_JBNNJZ010000510.1:0-5942 GCF_050270335.1 Streptomyces sp. NPDC059900 | reverse complement strand
TTCCACACTCCAGGAGCCTTGTCGTGCCCCAGCCCCGAACCCTGCGCAGATCCGTGGTCGCCGCCGCGATCTCCGTGACCCTGTGCGCCACGGCCGCACCGGCCGCCCGCGCGGACGCCCCCGCACCCGCCCGGCATCCGGCCGCCGCCTCACCCGCCGCCTCGCCCGCCGCGCCGGGACCCGGGGCGCCCGACCCGTACGACCGGGTCGAGCGCCGCACCGCCACCCCGAAGACGGCCGCCCGCAAGCTCCCCGCCCCCGGCGGCCTCACCGGCGGGCGTGTCCCCGGCGCCCGTACGGACAAGAAGAAGGCCACGTCAGGTGTGCCCCGCGCCACCGTCGGCACAGTGTCGGTGCCGTGCACCCTCGACGGTGTCACCGGCCTGTCGCCCGCGCAGTTCACCGCGTTCCTCGCCGACCCCGCCGTCACCGCCGACGGCTGTCTGCGCGGCCTGATCTGGACCTGGGACAAGCGCCTGGCGCCGGTCATGTCGGCCGCACACATCCAAGCCGTCTCCCGGCGCGCCACCGAGCTCGCCGCATCGCACGACGGCACCAACGCCGGCCACCTCCTGGAGCTGTTCACCTACCTCCACGCCGTCTCCTACCAGGGCTTCTCGCACGACGAGGTCGACATCAGCGACCCGGCGACCCTGGCCGCCATGCGCGGGGCCGTGGACGCGTTCGGCACGGCGCCCCGCGCCTTCGACGTCACCCGCTCCAATGCCGAGACGCTCCGCGAGGCGCTGACGGCGGCCAGCGCGACGGGGTTACGCCAGCACCAACTCCCGCTCGTCAAGCGGGTCCTGGCGACCATGGACGCCGCCCACCCCGACACCGCCAAGGACACGAGCTGGGCCGGTGCCGCCCTCGCCGCGCTCTCCCTGAACTACCTCGGCATCTACCCCGGCAACCAGGACAGCGCCTTCCGCGCCGCGGTGGCAGCCGACCCCTCCTACCGGACCGCCTTCAAGGCGTTCGGCGGATACGCCCACCTCAAAGGCGGGCCCAACGCGTGGGTGGCACGCGACGCGGTGAGCGAATACGGGCGGATGGGCCAGATCGACGCCCTGCGCGGCGAGATCGTCGCCGGGCTCGGCCCGCTCCTCGACACCACCGCCCGCACCTTCGGAGACGGCAGCGCCCCCTGGGCCAAGGCCGTCACCTGGCTCATCGAGTTCGACGCCTGCAAGCCGTACAAGGTGTGCAGGGACGACATCGAACGCCGCCTCTTCCCGCAGACCTACGCCTACGACGAGGGCGGCATGAAGGTCCGCACCGCGCTGGATCGCGGCACCGTCGACCAGCTCTACTACGCGAGCAAGCAGGTCAAGGCCCAGTTCCACCGGGTCGTGGGGACCCAGGAACCGCTCGGCGGCGACCCCAACACCACCCTGACCACCGTCCTGTACTCCTCGCGCGCCGACTACGAGAACTACCACCCGCTGCTCACCGGCATGGGCACCGACAACGGCGGCGTGTACATCGAGAAGGGCGCGACCTTCTACACCTACCAGCGGCGCGTCCCCCAGGACTCCTCGCTGACCCTGGAGGAGCTGTTCCGCCACGAGTACACGCACTACCTCAACGGCCGCTGGGCGGTGCCCGGCTTCTTCGGCGAGGGCCGCTGGTACGAGGGCGACCGCACGACCGCCATGGACGAGGGCACCGCGGAGTTCTTCGACGGCGCCACCCGCGACGACGGCATCAAGGTCCGCAAATCCCTCGTCCAGGGCATCATCGACGACACCGCGGGCGGCGGTCCGCGCATGAGCGTGAACCAGTTGCTGCACGCCACCTACGACGGGGACGGCTTCCGTTTCTACGACTACGCGGGCACGTTCTTCGAGTTCCTGTGGAGCGAACGCCCGGCGCTGCTCAAGGAGATGTACCGCCACCTGCGCGCCGACGACCCGGCAGCGTTCGACGCCTGGCGCGACCGCCTCGGCCGGGACACCGGGCTGCAGCGCGCATACGACGCCTTCCTCGACCAGCAGATCGGGCACGTCGACGAGCTGTTCGTCCCCGACACCGCGTACGTGCCCGTCGACCGGCTGCGCGACAGCACCGCAGGCCAGGTCCGCTCCTCGTTCGCCGCCACGACCGGCATCACGCCCGACTGCCGCGCCACCAGCGCTCCCGGACGCCCGCGGTTCGTGTGCGCCGGACGGATCACCGCGAACCTGGGCGACGCGGCCAGCCCCGACCGCGTCTTCAAGGACATGTCCGAGACCGTCGACACCTACATCCTCGACCGCGCCGCGGGCGGCGACAACAACCTCACCGACATGAACTGCGCCTTCGGCGAGGTGGACATCTGGACCAACGGACGCGCCGGAACCTCGGACTATCTGTGCGAAGGACCGCTGCGCGGCTGACACGCCTGTGCGGGCGACGGCCCGACACCGCCGTGCGGGCGACATCTGCGCGACACCGGTGATTTCGCCGATGTCGACACCCCGTCAACAGCGCCACGGTGGGGACCGCCAACGAACACGGCGGTCTCCACCGGGGCGCATCCCTTCCTCCCGGGTGGCCCCGCCACGACAGAGAGGACCCCTCCGTGCGCCTGCACGTCTTCTCCCGCCCCGTGGTGCGGGCGGCCCTGGCCGCCGCGGTCGCCACCGCCGGCCTCCTCGGCACGGGCCTCGCGCCCGGCGCCCAGGCCGCCGCCGACAACCCCTACGAGCGCGGGCCCGCACCCACCAACTCCAGCATCGAGGCCTCGCGCGGTTCCTACGCCGTCTCGCAGACCAGCGTCTCCTCGCTGAGCGTGTCCGGCTTCGGCGGCGGCACGATCTACTACCCGACGTCCACCGCCGACGGCACCTTCGGCGCGGTCGTCATCTCGCCCGGCTTCACCGCCTACCAGTCCAGCATCGCCTGGCTCGGGCCGCGCCTTGCCTCGCAGGGCTTCGTGGTCTTCACCATCGACACCAACACCACGCTCGACCAGCCCGACAGCCGCGGACGCCAACTCCTGTCCGCACTGGACTACTTGACCAAGACCAGCTCGGTGCGCGGCCGCATCGACGCCTCCCGGCTCGGCGTGATGGGGCACTCGATGGGCGGCGGCGGCACCCTGGAGGCCGCCAAGAGCCGTACGTCCCTGAAGGCGGCGATCCCGCTGACGGGCTGGAACACCGACAAGACCTGGCCCGAGCTCAAGACGCCCACCCTGGTCGTCGGCGCGGACGGGGACACCGTCGCCCCCGTCGCCAGCCACTCCGAGCCCTTCTACGAGTCGCTGCCCGGCTCCCTGGACAAGGCGTACCTGGAGCTCAACGGCGCCACCCACTTCACGCCGAACTCGTCCAACACGACGATCGCGAAATACAGCACTTCCTGGCTGAAGCGGTTCATCGACGACGACACCCGCTACGAGCAGTTCCTGTGCCCGCTGCCGCGGCCGAGCCTCACGATCGAGGAGTACCGGGGCAACTGCCCCCACGGCTCCTGATCCTGATGCTCCGTCACTGGGGGCCGTCCGTCCGCCACCCGGCCACCGGCGGGGGCCGGACGCGCATGCCCCTCGGGCCCGCTTGTGCCCGTGCACAGCGGGACGCGGCGGCCGTTGGGGCGCTGCCCAGCCCTGCGGACGCGGGGCTTCCGGGCCGTGTTACGCGGAAGTAACGTGCGAGCGTGACCTCTTCGACGACGGTACCCGGCGCGCTGCGGCCCCCCGAGCTCCACGGCCGCCGCGAGGAGATCGCCGCCGTGGAATCCCTGGTGGAAGGCGTGCGAGCCGGTCGCGGCGGCGTGCTCGTCCTGACCGCGCAGCCCGGTCTGGGCCGTACCGCCCTCGTGGAGCACGCCCGGGCAATCTGCGCCCCGGTCCCCTGCGCCCAGCCGACCGCCCCGGCGGCGCTGCCGCAGGACGGACCGCTCCTTGTCTGCGTCGACGACGCGCACACCTGGCACCCCGCCGACCGGGCCGCCCTCCTGGCAGACCTGCGCCGGCTGCCCGCCGAGAAGCCCGTGGCCGTGCTGCTCACCCTCGCCGAACACCCGGCCCGCACAGGCGAGTCGGACGGCCTGGCCACCCTGCGCCTGCACCCCCTGGACGACGGCGCGGCCGGCGCCCTGCTCGACGGGCTCACCCGGGGCGCCACCGACCCCGTCGTCGCCGCCTGGCTGATCCGCGAAGCCTCGGGCAACCCCCGCCTGCTCTGCGCGCTCGTCGCCGCCCTCACCCCCGACCAGCTGGCCGGACGCACCCCGCTGCCCGACCCGCTGCCCGGCGGGGAAGACCTCCTGGACGCCTACGCCGCCCGCATCGAGGCACTGCCCGCCGACGCCCGCACCCTGCTGCTGCTCGCCGCCGCGGCCGGTGAGCACGAGCCCGACGGCGCGGGCGCCGACCTGGCCCTGCTCCTGCGGGCCGGCGGAGACCCCGCGGGCCTGGCACCCGCCGAAGCCGCCGGAGCGGTGGTCGGAGCGGGCGGACGCCTCCACTTCACCCACCCGCTCCTGCGCCGCGCCCTGCTGCGCCGCACCCCGCTCGCCCGCCGCAGAGCCACCCACGCCCGCCTCGCCGAGGCCTGCCGCGACCGCCTCTCCCGTCTGGTCCAACTCGCCTGCGCGGCAGGGGATCACGACGCGCGCCTGGCCGGGGCGCTCGCCGCGGCGGCCACCGCACCCCGCCCCCACGCCGAGCGTTCCGCCGCCCTGGCCCGCGCCGCGGCCCTGACCGCCGACACGACGCTGCGCACCGACCGTCTCGCCGACGCGGCGGAGGCATCCCGCCTCGCGGGAGACCCCGTACGGGCCCGCGCCCTGCTCGCCCGCACCGCCGCCGTCCCCGCCCACGGGGGCGTGCACCGGGTGCGCGGCCTGCTGTCCCTCGCCGACGGCCCGGCCGCCGACGCCAGAGAAGCGCTGCTCACCGCCGCCGTGCTGCTGCCGCCCGAACCCGCCCGCCACGCACTGATCGCGGCGGCGGAGGCGGCCTGGGCGATGGGCGACGCAGCGGCCTACCGGGAGGCGATGGCCCGATTACCCGCCTGCGCCGACGACCCGTCCCTGGAGGCCTACCGCGCCGGGATGTGCGCGGTCCTCGCGGGCCGCACCGCCGAAGGCCACGCCCTGCTGCGCCGCTGCCTGGACGACGTGGCCACGGCGAGCGACCCCGCCGGGCTGCTGCGGGCCGGCGCCGCGGCCCTGGTGATCGGCGAGGTCGAGACCGCCTGTGCGGCGGGCGCCCGCGCGCTCGCCGCCGTCCGCGCCTACGGCCCCGAGGTCCTGCTGCCGCGCGCCCTGGAACACCTGGCCTACGGGGAACTGCGCGCGGGTCGGCACACCAGGGCCAGGGCGCACGCCCTCGAAGGGCTCGGGGCCGCGCACCGCACCGGGCAGCCCAACGTCGCGGTCTGCCTGCACGCGGTCCTCGCGCTGGCCGCGTCCGTGGAGGGCGACGCCAGGGCCTGCGCGGCGCATGCCGCCGCCGCGGCGGACGGGGCGGGACCGCACGGGCTGACCCAGGCCGCCACGCTCGCCGTCTGGGCCGTCGCCCGGGCCGATCTCGCCGCGGGGCGTCCGGGCGACGCGGCCGCCCGGCTCGCCCCCCTCGTCGCTCCGGGACCGCGGGGCGGGCACTTCGCCGTACGCAAGCTGGCCGTGCCCTGCTTCGTCGAAGCGGCCGTCCAGGCCGGGCGCACGGCGGAGGCCCGGGCCGCCACGGCCGAGTTCACCCGCTGGGCCCGGGCCACCGCGGACCGGCAGGCACCGGCCCAGCTGGCCCGCTGCCGCGCCCTGCTCGCCCCGCCGCAGCACACGGACGCCGCGTACGAGAACGCACTGGCCCACCACGACCGCTCGCCCGGCGAGTTCGAACGCGCCCGTACGCAGCTGCTGTACGGCCAGTGGCTGCGCCGCAGGCGCCGCACCCGCGAGGCCCGCGGACCCCTGCGCGACGCGCTGGTGGGCTTCGAGCGGTGCGGGGC
>NZ_JBNNJZ010000509.1:0-5955 GCF_050270335.1 Streptomyces sp. NPDC059900 | reverse complement strand
GTATGCACCTCTGTGCATGGTCGAGAAGCGCGCGGTAGGCATGCAGTACGGCGCAGAGGCGGCAAGCGCGGGGAAACCAGACGAAGTTGGTTTCGAACCCGCGGACAGAGCGTTTGCCCAGCTCGACGGCCGATTCCGCGGAGAGGTCGTCGGCACACCAGACACATGCGCGCCCGCACGTCTGCGCCACGGACAGCGTGTCGAAATCCGGCAGTTGGAGCCGCTCATGGTGGCGCGTGTCCGTTGTGCCTTCTGCGATGGGCCATGAACTCGTTCTCTCGCCCATGCCGACTCCGTCCCAGTCGGTCGCGCCACGGTGTCGTTTGCGCGGGCGCCGGGCTTTCGGTGTGGCTCCGGACGCTATGAGCGTGTCGTGCATCCCGGCCAGTGATGTGTAGATATTTGCAGTGAGCTTGTCTGCCATGTTGTTTACCGACGCATGCCCTTGACGAGCGGAGCTTTCAGCCTGATTTTGTCGCAAAGGACTGCACACCACGTGGACGGAGACAGGCATGCCGCTACGGTTCATCGGGATCGACCCCGATACGAAGACAGCGGACTCTCCCACCGTCTGGGTCGATCACGACAATCGGGAGATCGTCCTCCAGGGATGGAAGCCAGGGCCCGAACTGGAGGCGGCGTGCGCGGCCTTCGAGGTGCCGGGACACGCGGTCGGCATCCCGAAGGGCGAGGCTGTGATTCGTGTCCCGGCCAGGATGGTGCCCATGATCAGGGAGGCGTGCGATGCCGTCGACCGTGCCGACGATCGCTGAACTCATCGGCGAATGCACGCGATCCGCCGTGCACCTCGAAATGCGGGATCAGTACGGCACCGCTGCCGAGGTCGCAGACTTCCGGGCCTGGCTCGAAACCGGCCATCTCGACACCGATCCTGCCTCTCCCGACTGGGCACCTTGGGTCAGCCTCGTCTCGCAGGCCGTCGCCCGCGGAGTCTGCGTACGGCGCGCGCGAATCGTGTCCGAGCCGGTCACCCGGTACATCCGCTACGAGCACGCCGCAACGGTCGTGAACGTTCAGTCCGGCGAAGAAGTGCGCTGGCTTCCTCGCCGACGTGCCTCGGACATCGCGCTGCCCGGCAACGACTTCTGGCTGTTCGACGACAAGGTGATCCGATGGGGCTACTTCTCCGGAGACGGAGCCGTGGTCGGGCATGAGATCTCCGAGGATCCCTCCGCCGCAAAGCTGTGCTCCGAAGCCTTCGCAGCTGTTTGGAGTCGGGCCATGCCTCACGACCAGTACGAGATCCGTTGACCAGAAAGCACCGGCAGCCATCCCATGCCCACCTCGCCTTCCTCTTCTGCCCGGGCTGCACGTGAAGCCGTCGCCTACCGGCTGCGTGATCTCCGCAAGGGAGCCGGCCTGACGGTCGTGCAGCTTGCTGCGGAATGCGGGTGGCACTACTCCAAGACCTCGCGCATCGAGAATGCCCTGACCGGGCCCTCGGCGACCGACATCCGTAACTGGTGCGCGGCCGTGCACGCCGAGAGCGAGGCGCAGGACCTCGTCGTGCAGTCGATCAACGCAGAGTCGATGTACAGGCAGTGGCGCGATCAGGTCCGGACCGGCCTGCGGGCCCTCCAGGAAAGCCGCTCGCGGATATTCCGTGAGACGGAGTGCTTCCGGATGTACTCCTCGAGCTTGGTGCCCGGCCTGCTGCAAACGGAGGGCTACGCGTCGGCCGTCCTGGGGATGGCGGCGGGCATCTACGATCTGCCTGGTGACGACAGTGCGGAGGCCGCACATGCCCGGATCGAGCGTTCGCGGATCGTCCACGAGCAGGGGCATCGCTTCGTCGCGGTCATCGAGGAGTCGGTGTTGTACTGCCAGATCGCCGATCCGGATGCGATGGCCGCTCAGCTCGGGTACCTGCTCACCGCGGGTGCGCTGCCCGCCGTCTCACTCGGCATCATCCCGATGGCGGCCCGTCGCTCGCACTGGCCGGAGGAAACGTTCCATGTCTACGACGAGCGTCTCGTCTCGGTCGAGTTGGTCTCCGCCGAGGTGAACGTGACGCAGCCCGGCGAGATTACCCGCTACTTGGAGACCTTCGAGCGCCTGCGTCGCATGGCCGTGTACGGGGCCGAAGCCCGTGCCCTCGTTCTGAGGGCCATCCAGGCACTGCATTGAGCTCTGAGCCGTTCCCACCTGTAGGCGGCGCCGCACCATGCTCACCGCGGGGCCCACAGGGACCGGCTCACTCCGGCCGGCACCTATGGCCGTTTTGGTGGCGGGCCCGTGGAGCCCCGTGGGGTGAAGGTGGGAGTGGGTACCTGGTGGAGGGTGACGCGGTTGCCGGACAGGACCTCGTAGAGGGCGCGGGCGACGTCCGCGCCGAAAGCGTGGATGTCGTGGCTCATCGCGGAAAGCGGCGGGTGGGTCAGCTGGCACAACTGGGAGTCGTCCCAGGCCAGCAGGGAGATGTCGGCGGGGACGCGCAGACCCATCTCGGCGGCGACGGACAGCCCGGCGACGGCCATCAGGTCGTTGTCGTAGATGATCGCGGTGGGCCGCTCGGCTGCCGCGAGGAGCGAGCGTGTCGCCCGTGCGCCCGACTCACCGGAGAAGTCCGTGGCCAGCTGACGGCCCTGGGGAAGCCCCAGGTCGGTCATCGCGGCGGTGAACGCGGCGGCGCGGATCGCGCTGTGCCCCAGTTCGGCCGTGCCGCCGATGCGGGAGATGGAGCGGTGTCCCAACGCCGCGAGATAGCGCACTGCTTCCGTGACGGCAGTGGTGTCGTCGGTCCACACGGACGTGAACGGCCCCGTCAGTGAGGGGTGTGCGACGGCGACCACGGGCATGCCGAGCTGCGCAAGGACGGGTACCCGGGGGTCGTTCTCACGGAAGTCGACCAGGACCGAGCCGGCGATCTGCCCGGACCGCCACCAGCGGCGCTGGAGTTCGATCTCCTCTTCCGGGCTCTTCACCAGGCGCAGGAGGAGAGCGCCCGAGTGGTCGGACACCACGCTTTCCAGGCCGGAGATGAACTCCATGTAGAAGGGCTCGAGGCCGAGTTGCCGTGCCGGTCGGCTGATCGCCAGGCCGATCGTTCCCGTGCCCTGCTTGTTGAGCGCCCGCGCCGAGAGGTTCGGTTCCCATCCCATCGACCGGGCGACCTCCAGGATCCGGGCGCGAGTCGCCTCAGACACTCCTGGTTTGTTGTTGAAGGCCAGTGATACGGCGGCCCGGGAAACCCCCGCGCGGGCCGCGACGTCCCGGATGGTCAGCCTCGGCTCGCTCATGCGCGCTCCAGCCGCGCAGGCACGCATCGGTCGGCCGGAAGCAGGAGGTCACGCAGCAGCGTGCGGGCAGTCACCACGACGTCGACCCTATCCCCGTCCCGGACGTGCGGAGTCGCGATCGGTCCCTGACCCGACGACCTTGACCCACAACCTAGACAGGGTCCCCTGCCTTCGTCCATAGACCGGTCCAGTTTGTATTGACCTTCAAAATCAACATACTCAGCTTCCATTACTAAACCTTTGCTTAAAATGACAGGCATCTAGACAACGTTGTCCCCGGTGTGCAGAGTGTGCGACCGACCGCGGGTCGCTCCGGCCCGTGTCCCCGACAGAGGGGCTTTCCCATGCGCAGAAAACGCATCACCGCGTTTGTCACGGCCGCGCTCCTGGCGCTGTGCCTCAGTCCCGACACCGCTCAGGCCTTCCCCGGCAGTTCCAAGCAGCAGGTGATCAATTACCTGCGTTCCATCACGGGGTTGAACGTCGTCTCCGGCCAGCACAACAAGGAGCCCGCGAGCAACCCGGGCCAGTACACCCAGCAGGTCAAGGACGTCACCGGGCAGTATCCCGGCCTGTGGGGCGGGGACTTGATGTTCCGGGCCGAGGACGTCGCCAATCGGCAGCGGGTGGTCGACCAGGCCAAGACGGAGTGGGCCAACGGTTCGCTCGTGGCACTGACCTGGCATGTCTGCCCGCCGACCATGGGCAGTTCCTGCGAGTTCGAGGGCGGCGTCAAGTCCAGTATCAGCGACGCCCAGTTCTCGCAGATCGTCACCAACGGCACGGCGCTGAACAACGCCTGGAAGCGCCGGCTCGACGAGGTCGTCCCGTATCTGCAGCAGCTGAAGTCGGCAGGCGTCCCCGTCCTGTTCCGACCGCTGCACGAGATGAACGAGAAGTGGAACTGGTGGGGCAACCGCCCCGGAGCCAACGGCGGCGCACGGCTCTACCAGATCACCCACGACTACCTGGAGGGCAAAGGCCTGAACAACCTCATCTGGGTGTGGAACGTGCAGGACAACCCCGCGGGCGGCTGGGCCGGCTACTACCCCGGGAACAATTACGTCGACGTCGCCTCGCTCGACGTCTGGTACAAGAACTACCCCAGCACGGCCGACTACCAGCAGCTGCAGAGCATCGCGGGCAGCAAGCCGATCGCCCTGGCGGAGATGGGCAAGGTCCCCAATGCGGCACTGCTCAACAGCCAGACCCGCTGGTCGTACTTCATGATCTGGTCGGAGCAGCTGCGGGGCAACAACACCAACGCCGAGATCCAGGCCTGCTACTTCCACCCGCGCGTACTCAACCAAGGTGAGGTGAAGCTCCCGGCCGCGCTGGCCGGCGCCCCCACCCAGGCGCACACGTAGGCGCACACGCGGCCCCTCGCACCTCCTCCCGCGGGGAACGAGGGGCCGTCACCCGTTTCGCCCAGCCCGGGTGCCGGGTGCGCTGACGTTGCGTTGAATCCGGAGTGACCTATGCCTCCGGGAGCAAGCATGTCTGTGCCACACGGGCCGAGCGAGCCACGGCCGAGCACCCCACAGCCGGGGTCGGGCGCCGCACCGGCCGGGACGGGCGTTTCGCCGTCCCGGCCGGGTTCCTCACCCTCCCCGCGAGGACGGCTGCGGGGGATCGGGCAGTGGTGTGCCCGCCACTGCGTGGCGGTCATCGTGGTGTGGCTTGCCGCGCTGGTCGGGCTGCAGGTCCTGAACCACGCCTACGGCGGCGCGTACTCCGACGACTTCTCCCTTCCCGGCACCGCGTCGCAGGAAGGCCTGGACGTACTCAAGGCACACGAGCCCGCGGCCGGCGGCTACAGCGCCCAGGTCGTCCTGCACGACTCGGCCAAGCCCCTGAGCGACGAGAGCGACCAGGTCAGCTCGGCGGTCAGCAGCCTGCAGAAGCTTCCCCACGTGCTGTCCGCGCAGAGCCCGCTGCCCGCACAGCAGCAGCCGGCCGGCACACCGAACCTGGGACCGCTGTCCTCCGACGGCAAGACGGGCTACATCACCGTCCGCTTCGACGTGCAGCCCTCCACCCTCGGTGACGACTACCTGAACGGCGTCGACAAGGCGGTGCAGCCGCTGCGTTCCGCCGGTGTGGAGGTGGAGTACGGCGGTCCGCTGGGCGAGCTCGCCCGTCCCGAGGCAAACGACCGCTCAAGCGAGGCCATCGGGTTCGGTGTGGCGATCGTGGTCCTGCTCATCGGATTCGGCAGTGTGCTCGCCTCACTGCTGCCTCTGGTGACGGCGCTGGTCAGCGTGGTGTGCGGCCTGGCCTGCCTGGGTCTGCTCGCGGCCGCGTTCACCTTCGCCACGGTGTCGCCGACGCTGGCCACGATGATCGGACTCGGTGTAGGGATCGACTACGCCCTCTTCCTGGTCACCCGCCACCGGCAGAACCTCCTCACCATGGACCCCGTCACGGCGGCGGGTCAGGCGACGGCGACCAGCGGCCGGGCGGTCCTGGTCTCCGGCTGCACGGTGATCATCGCCCTGTCCGGGCTCTGGGTCTCCGGGATCTCGTTCATCGGCAAGCTGGGCCTGGCGGCCGCGGTCACCGTCGTCACCGCGGTACTCGGCGCGCTGACCCTGGTGCCCGCCTTCCTCGGCCTGATCGGGCGCCGCATCGACAAGCTGCGGGTGCGGACCCCGATCGCCGAGACCAGCACCGCGCCGGGGGCCACGGACCAGGG